>DASRXE010000058.1:0-12377 GCA_035654315.1 Brevundimonas sp. | reverse complement strand
CCCGCACCCGATTCAGCTTCGACGCCGCCATCCGCCAGCTGGGCGGCTCGTCGATCATCGCCAACGCCGGCGACATGCAGTTGGGCCGCGGCGAGCCGGTCGAGGACACCGCCCGCGTGCTGTCGCGCATGGTCGACGCCGTCATGATCCGCGCCAACGATCACGAGGACGTCGAGCGCTTCGCCCGCGTCGCGACCGTGCCGGTGATCAACGGCCTGACCGACCGCTCCCACCCGTGCCAGATCCTCGCCGACCTGATGACCATCGAGGAGCATCGCGGTCCCATCGCAGGCAAGACCATCGCCTGGGTCGGAGACGGCAACAACGTCTGCCACAGCTTCATGCACGCGGCGCCGAAGCTGGGCTTCCACCTCAACGTCGCCTGCCCGGCCGACTACCATCCCGACCTGCGCGACCTGGCGCGCGGCGGAAACCACGTCACCCTCACCCGCGACCCGTACGAGGCCGTCGCGGGCGCCGAAGTGGTGGTCACCGACACCTGGGTGTCGATGGGCGACCAGGACTATGAGGCGCGGCTCGAGGCCTTCGACGGCTACGGCGTCGACGACGGCCTGATGAGCGCCGCCGCCTCCGACGCCGTCTTCCTGCACTGCCTCCCCGCCCACCGCGGCGAGGAGGTCACCGACGCCGTCATCGACGGACCACGCTCGCTGGTCTGGGACGAGGCCGAGAACCGCATCCACGCCCAGAAGGCCGTGCTCGCGTGGTGTTTCGCGGGCTGACGCCTACTGCAGATTGACGTTCACCGCGTCACCCGCGTCGGGCATGGTCTTGGTCACATTGGCCTTGGCGATCTCGTAGAAGAATTTGAAGAAGCCGCCCTCGTTGACCCAGACGCGGCCGTCGCCGGCCTCGAAGCGCAGGATGGTCAGGTGCGGATCGTCCTTGCCGCCCGGATACCAGGCCGCCAGCACCGGGTTCCAGTAGCGGTCGATGATCTCGCGGTCGTGTCCCTCCACCGACAGCTCGCCCTGGATGCAGGCCCAGACGTTCTGGTCTTTCGAGCCGTAGTGGAACATGGCGCTCTGCCCCGAACCGACGGCGGCGTCCTTCGCCAGATCGGTGTCGTCCCGGGTGAAGAACCAGATCGTGCCGGTCTCGCCCTCGCGGAAGGCGGTCATCGGCTGGGCGTGATAGCCGGGCTGGTCGAGGCCGAGCATGCCGGTATTGGACTCCTCGAGGTGGTTCCAGAACTCTTCCTCGGCTTCGCGGACGGTGAGGTTCCTGTCGGCCATGCTTGCTGTCTCCTGACGGTGTGGATCAGGAATGGCCGCCGGCCCGCCCGGTTCCGCTATCGCGCCGGCGGCAGAACGCCGAGCAGGGCCGCGAGGTGCACGATCAGCACGAAGGCCGCCACGCACGACAGCACCATGACAAACCGCCACGGGACCATGCGCACCCCGCGGTGGGGCTGGGACGGCAACGCCCCGCGCCAGCCCGCGAAGACCGCCAGGGCGACGCCGGCGGCGATGAGGACGAGGGTCGGAATCAGGCTCATCGGCGCCAAGTGGCCCGCCTTGCGCCCGTGCGCAAGCAGGCGCGCCTGTTGCGGGTCGCCGGGGCCTCGCAAGGCGCTGACGGAGCGAAGTTCTTTCCGGGGCGTTAATGTTCGCGAACCGTTAACGGATCGAGAGCGAGACTCCCAAGCAGGTGTAAGGGCTTTCCACAGGAAGATGGGCCAAACCCTACATCTTGGGGTTAACCACGCGTTTACACCCCTGATCTGGATGGGTAGCGTCGAGTCAAAGGTCGGGAGGCGAATCAGTGAGCGCAGCCGCGCCGTGGAGCGTAAAGGGCATCGAGCCCAAGGCGCGCGAGATCGCCAAGGACCTCGCCCGTCGCTCCGGCATGACGCTGGGCGAGTGGCTGAACACCATGATCATGGAGGACGGCGGCGACGAGGAGGGCGTGGTGCCCCTGTCGCGTCGGCCGCACGCCGCCGACAGCTACGAGCGCCGTTCGCGCAGCCGCCGCGTCGATGACGCCTATGGCGGCGGCGACGAGCCCTGGCAACGCCTGAGCGCCTCCATCGACACCATCGCGGCGCGGCTGGAGGCGGCCGAGCGCCGCTCGACCGTGGCCATCCAGGGCGTCGACCAGGCCGTCTCCGGCCTCGTCCGTCGTCTCGAGAGCCAGGACGAGGCCGGACGCAGCGCCGGCCGGCGTATCGACGACATCGCCGAGGATCTGCGCGAGGGCCACCGCCGCCTGCGCAAATTCGAACAGGAGATCGCGCCGAAGACCAATGAGACGCTCGGCAAGGTCGAGGCCACCCTGGGTACGCTGGCCGGCCGGCTCTACGACATCGAGGAGCGCCAGCGCGGCAGCGTCAACGAACTGCGCCAGCGGATGGACGCGGTCGAGAAGGTCGCCGGCCCCGGCGTGGGCGCCGATCTGCTGGCCCAGGTCGGTCAGCGGCTGGATCAGGCCCAGAACCGCACGACCGAGGCCCTGCGCGGCCTGGAGCGGTCGTTCGCCGGACTGGACCAGCGGCTGCGCGCCGCCGAAGCCCGCGCCGAACCGGAAGGCGTCCGCGAGGCGGCCCGTTTCGAAAAGCTGGCCGAGACGCTGAGCCGTCAGGTCGAGGCCAACCGCGCCGAGATGATGCGCCGGATGGACACGGCCGAGAGCGAAGGCCGGATGGACCGCATCGAGCGCGCCCTCCTGTCCATCGGCGACCAGGTCAAGGCCTCCGAGGAGCGCTCGGCCAAGGCGGTGGAGGCCATGGGCCGCGAGGTCCTGCGCATCGCCCAGAACCTGAACGGCCGTCTCGGCAAGATCGAGGCCGACGCGCCGGCGCGGATGGAACAGCTGGGCGAGACCCTGACCCGCAAGGTCGAGGCGGACATGGGCCGTGTCGCCCAGGGGCTGGAGCAGCGGCTCGTCGCCGCGGACGACCGCCACGCGCTCGCCCTGGAAAAGCTGGGCGGCGAGATCACCCGCATCTCGGACCGTCTGAGCGAGCGGATCGCCCTGTCCGAGCGTCGCTCGCAACAGGCGCTGGAAGACATCGCCCGCCGTCTGGCCGACAGTTCGACGCGGATAGAGCAGCGCTACGACCGCGCCTCCGGCGAGTTGGCCGAGCGCATGCGGCTGTCGGAGGAGCGCACCGCTGCGCTGATCGCCGAGACCCGGGAGACCATCGGCCGCCGCGCCGCACCCGCGGCCTCCGCCGATCCGGACCAGCCGGACTGGCGCGCCGCCGCCTTCCCGGAAGCGCCGTTCGCGGACGGGTTCGAGGATCCGGTCTTCGCCGAGCAGCAGGCCTGGTCCGCTGATCTGGCGCCCCCCGAGCCGGAACCGGCGGCCCCCGCGGGTGGCCAGGTCCTGACCGCCGACACCGTCTTCGACGCCGTCATGCGCGGCCCCGTCCCCGACGCCGCGCCGTCGACGCCGTTCGGAAGCCGCGCCCCGGACCCTGCGCCCGCCGAGGAACTCGCGCCGACCCCGCAGCCGGCCCCGCAGGCTCCCGTCGCCGCGCCTGCGCCGCCGCCCGCCGCCGCCCAGGCCCCGTTCGGCCAGGGCTTCGGCGGCGCCGACGTCTCCGATGCGCTGGCGGCGACCGCGCCCCCGAGCTTCGATGCGGGTCCGGACGACTTCGCCGGGGAAACCGACTTCGTCGACCCGCGCGCCCTGCGGGCCGCGGCCGCCCAGGGGCGCGCCTCATCCACCCGCCAGACCATCGACGCCGCCCGGGCCGCCATGGCGACTCCGGAAGAGCCGTCGGGCCGGTCGGGCTTCGGCCTCAAGCGCGGCGGCAAGTCGAGACTGCAGGAGCGGCTGGACAAGCAGGCGTCCAAGGGCGGTGACACGGTGCGCAAGGCGCTCGGCGCTTCCGCCGTGGCGGTGCTGCTGACCGCCGGCGGCGCCGTGGCGTTCGGAGAACTCACCGGCGCCGGACTGAACGTCTCCGGCCTGGGCGGATCGGGCGGGGACGACGCCCGGCCGATGGCCGCGCTGGCCGCGACGCCCGTCGACGCCACGCCGCAGGATCCCGAACGAGGCGCCGAACTGTACCGTCAGGCTGTCGAACTTCTGGACGCGGACGACGCGTCCGGGGTGGAGGTGCTGAAGCAGGCGGCCGACCTCGGCCACGCCCCGGCCCAACTTCATCTGGCCGGCCTCTATCAGGAGGGCCGCATGGGACTGCCGGCCGATCCGCGCGAGGCGCGGGCGTGGGCGCGACGCGCGGCTGACGGCGGCGACGCCCGCGGCATGCACGCCTATGGCATGTACCTGTTCGACGGAGTCGGCGGCGCCCAGGATCCGGTCGAGGCGCTCGGCTGGCTGCGCAAGGCGGCGGACAGCGGCCTGATCGACAGCCAGTTCAATGTCGCCAAACTCTACGAGACCGGCGACGAGGGCATCCAGCCGAACCTCGCGGAAGCCTACAAATGGTACCTGATCGCGGCCCGTGCCGGCGACGCCGACGCCCAGGCGGCGGTCGAGCGCCTGCGCGGCGACCTGCCCGCCCGCGCGCAGGGCACGGCGCGGGCGGCGGCGGACGCCTTCCAGGCCGAGCCGCTCGCCTGAGAAGCGGTCGTTCAGCCTTTCTGGCGCATACGGTGGCGGTGGCCGCGGCATGCGTCTAGAGCGAAATCGGTCCTGATGGACGCGGTCCATCAGGGCTCAGATTTCGCTCCAGTATAATTCCAGACCATTTTTTGGATTCTGATCGATCGATCAGAAGCAAAAATGGTCTACGACACTCTCACCGTCGCCTTTCCGGCGCCTAGCCTCAGTTCCAGCCGAAGGCGCGTCCTTTGGATATCTATCTGCCGATCGCCGAGGTTTCGGTGAACTGGCCGCTCCTGGTCCTGCTGGGAGCGGTGGTCGGCTTCGTGTCCGGTCTGTTCGGCATCGGCGGCGGCTTCCTGATGGCGCCGATCCTGATCTTCCTCGGCATTCCGCCGGCGGTGGCCGTGGCCAGCCAGGCCAGCCACGTCGTCGCCTCCTCGACCTCAGGCGTGATCGCCTACACCCGGCAGAAGGCGGTCGACTGGCGCATCGGGGGGGTTATGGCCGGGGGCGGGGTGCTCGGGGCCCTGCTGGGCGTCGAGCTGTTCCGCTACCTGCGCCTGCTGGGCCAGGCCGATCTCGCCGTGGCCCTGTCCTACCTGCTTTTCCTCGGCGCCATCGGCACCCTGATGCTCTACGAGAGCCTGGGTCAGATCCTGCGCCGGGTGCGCGGCGAGGTGGCGCCGCACAAGGAGCGCCGCCGGCCCCTGTGGCTCTACGGCCTGCCCCTGCGCATGCGTTTCCCGCGTTCCGGCCTCTACATCAGCGCCATCCCGCCGTTCGGCCTGGGCGTCTTCGCGGGCGTGCTGTCGGCGATCATGGGCGTGGGCGGCGGCTTCATCCTCGTTCCCGCCATGCTCTATGTCCTGCGCATGAAGGCCAGCGTGGTGGTCGGCACCAGCCTGTTCCAGATCATCATCACCACCGCCATGACCACCATCCTGCAGGCGGGCCGAAACCAGACCGTCGACATCGTCCTGTCGATGATCCTGCTGCTCGGCGGCGTGGTCGGCGCCCAGTACGGGGCCCGCTGGTCCGGCCGGTTCCGGGCCGAGGAACTGCGCGCCGTGCTCGGCCTGATCGTCCTGCTCGTCGGCATCCAGATGGGGCTGGAACTGTTCGTGCGGCCGTCGGACCTGTTCGCCTTCGCGCCGGGGGTGGCGGAATGATCGCCGCCCTTCCGCCCCCGCCCCCGGCCGTCGTGGCGCCCGCGCCCGAACGGTCGGTCGCGACGACCGAACAGGTGCGGGTCGCGGCGGCGATGACCGATGCGCGGGTCAGGGTCGACTCCAGCTTCCGCGGCGCCTCGATCGTCTTGTACGGGGCCGTCTTCAACCCGACCGATTCCCCGACCGACGTGGTCGTCGTGGTGCGCGGACCGGACAGCCCCGTCCGCCTCGTCAAGAAGACGCGCAACATGGGGGTCTGGCTGAACAGCCGTCCCGTGTTGTTCGAAGGCGCCCCCGGCTTCTACATGACCGCCTCGACCCGGCCGCTGGGCGATATCGCCGATTTCGGCCAGCTGCGCCGGCTGGGCGTCGGGGTCGACCATCTGCGCATCAATGCGCCGGAGGAGAGCCGCACGGTCACCCGCTACGGCGTCCGCGACGTGGTCGTCAGCCGCCTCGGCGAGGATTATCTGGACTGGCGTCGCGCGGTGATCCGCCTGCGCGAGGCGGCGGCGCTCTACGACACCGATCCCGAAGGGGTTGAGTTCGTCGACCGCGGCCTGTTCCGGGCCGAGATCGAACTGCCCGCCGTCGCTCCCACCGGCCAGTATTTCGCCGAGGTCTGGCTGTTCCAGGAAGGCGAGCCGGTCTCGGTCTCCAACCTGACCCTGACGGTCGAGAAGGTCGGGATCGAGCGCGACATCTTCGAGTTCGCCCACAACCGCCCGTGGACCTATGGCCTGCTGTGCGTGCTGCTGGCCGCCTTGACCGGGTGGACCGCCAGCCGGATTTTCCGCCGCGACTGAGTTAACCACCTTGCCCGGGAACCCGGCCGCCACGGTCGGGCTTATGCCGAGGCAAGGAGGGTTTCATCATGCGCAAGCTGTTCAGCCTCACAGTCATCGCCGCCGCCATGGCGTCGGCCACCGCGGCCCAGGCGCCCGACGCGCCGATCCAGCGGAACAACCTCTGCTATCTGGAGTGCCAGTACCGCTGCTACTACACCAATCCGGGCGGCGGTCCCGACTGGACGGCGTGCTACGTCGCCTGCGGCAAGGCCAACTGCCAGTCGGGCTGATGACGCAAGCGGGCGCCTACGAACGGGAGCCCAGGGTGCAGGCACGGAGGCTGGCGACCGCCCTGTCCATCGGTCCCACTTGGAGCCCTTGGGGAGGCAGGCCCTCGCCGACCAGTGCGAAATCCTGGGCAGTCTCCAATGCGCTGACCAGCCCCGGAGCCGTGGCTAACACGCGGCCTTGACCAGTCGCCGCGTTTCCCCTGACGTCGACGAGGCCCCGGAAGACCTCTTTCCATTCCCCGCCGGACTCCTGGACGCCGATGACCGCTGATGTCTCCCACGAAGGCGGCTTTCCCTCAGCCACCGGGGCGATCAGGGAAAAGGCTTCGCGCCCGTCGAGGTCGAGCGTCACTGACAGGTGCGTGCTGTCACCAAAACTGCCTGACAGCATACAGCCGTCGCCGGTCGGTCGGCTGACCCTCCAATCCTGAATCATCAGCGGGTCCTGCCAGTTGTCCGCCGCTCTCATCCGCAGGATCAGAATTCGCGCCCATTCCTCCGCCGTCGCCGTATCGCCATTCTGAAGAAAATCGGTGCAGGCTGCTCGCCAATGGCGCCTTTCCTCAACGGAATTCACCGCGCGGGTGGCCGTGGCCCCGGGCGATCGACTCACCGGGTCAGGTCGCCCGAAAGCGAAAAAGGCGTAGGAGTGTGTGAACGAGGTCCGGGCGTCGCAATCCACCACGATCTTCCGGGTCAGGTAATCGTGGCTCGCCGGAGGCATATGCGCCGGCCGCGTGGCCACATACAGCTCCCGAATCGTGACGGTCGAGCCGGACCGTTCGACACTGTCCGCGTCCACGGCCATGGCCCATCCCGGACCGCGGCCGGCATAGACCCAACTCTCGGCCGACGCCGTACCGGCGACCAAGGCAAGAACAAGAGCCAGGAGTCCCGATTTCATGTGCCCCACCTGATCTCTCCCAATCTGCCCAACCTGTCCAGCCGGTGACCGATCACCAACAGGCACGACGGCGGCGTCAGGAATCGACGGGGCGAGTTGAAAGGGTTCGCCCGGATCCCCGCGCATGCAGCGCCGGGGTTGGCCTTCACCTGGCCGCGAACTCGCTCAGGGCGTCCAGCACCGCACGGTTCTGGTCCTCGGCGCCGATGGTGATGCGAAGGGCTTCGGGCAGGCCGTAGCCGCCGACGGGCCGGACGATGACGCCCTTCGAATTCAGATAGTCGTTGGCACGCTGCGCCTGATCGCCGTTTTTGAACCGCACCAGCACGAAATTGCCGGCGCTGGGCAGGACCTCGAAGCCGAAGCCGCGGATGGCCTGGGTCAGGCGCGGCCGCCAGGTGTGGATCAGGTCGCGCGAGGCCTGCTGGTGCGCCTCGTCGCCGAGCGCCGCCACCGCCGCCTCGATTCCGGGCACCGAGACGTTGAACGGAAGCCGGATGCGATCGACCGCCTCGGCCACCTTCACCGGCGCATAGCCGAAGCCGATGCGCAGCCCGCCCAGCCCGTGAATCTTCGAGAAGGTGCGGGTGACGACGATGTTCTGGCTGTCGCGGGCGAGGCCGAAACTGGTCTCCCAGTCCGGCTCGGTGACGTATTCGGCATAGGCTTCGTCGATGACCAGCAGGATGTCGGGCCGCAGCCCCTCGTGCAGGCGGCGGATTTCGTCGGCGGTGTTGTAGCTGCCGGTCGGGTTCGACGGGCTCGAGACGTAGACGATGCGGGTGCGCTCATCGACCTGCTCCAGCAGCGCCTCGGGCGTCGCCTTGAACTCCGGTTCCGGCGCCAGCTTGACCTCGGCCTGGTTGGCCTTGGCCGAGATGCGATAGGCGAGGAAGCCGTACTGGCCGGTGACGATGTTGTCCCCGGGGGTCAGATAGCACTGGTTCAGCAGGGCGAAGACCTCGTCCGAGCCGTTGCCGAAAATCAGCCGCTCGGGCTCCAGTCCGTGGTGTTCCGCCACCGCCTCGCGAAGCTTGGTCGCCCGGCCGTCGGGGTAGATGTGGATATTGCGGACCGCCGCCTCATAGGCCTCGCGCGCCTTCGGACCGGCGCCCAGCATGTTCTCGTTGGACGACAGCTTCATCGGCTCGGCCACGCCATCGATGCGCGACTTGCCGCCGACATAGGGAGCGATGTCGAGGATGCCGGGCTTGGGCGCGGGTGCGTCGGTCATGGGAATCCTCGGTGGTCAGAAAACGGGGGCGGCGCCGATGACGCCTTTGAGGGAGCCGGGGGCGTCGTCCAGCCGCCCGTCCTGCGCCTGCACATACCCCGCCAGGGCGAACAGCTTCAAGCCGCCGGCCTCGATCAGCGGACTGGAGGCCAGCCCGGCGGTCCCGAGCGCCGTGGCGATGCGCGCCGTGGGCAGGGGACTGTCGGTGACCCAGAAGGTGCGGTCATCACCCGTCGGACCGGACTGGGCGCGCTGGACCATCAGGGCGCGCGGCTGGCCGGCGCCGTGATCGGGCAGGGCGGCGACCACGCGCAGCTCGGGTTCGGCCAGCAGTCGGCCCCACCAGGTCGAGGCGGCGGTCAGGTCCATCAGAGCCCGCGCGCCATTTGTGGCGGCGGTCAGCGCGGCTTCGGGCTTGGCGGCGACCCGGGCCGCCAGGCCGTAGCGGTCGGCGGCCAGCACCTGGCTGGCGGGACCCCAGACGATCAGCGGCGCGCCCTGGGCGGCGTCGACGCGGCCCATCACGGAACGCACCGCGGCGGCCTCCGCCGGCGTCAGACCCTTCAGCACGGTCCGCAGGGCGATGGCGTCGGCGTCCGGCGTCGGACGGCGCCCGCCCGCCAGGCGGGCCCGCACCGCCCTGGCCAGCGCGCGGTCCTGCGCCAGCCGGGCGGGGTCCTCGGGTGGCTCGGCCAGCATCAGAACAGCTTCGGCGCCGGCGCCAGCGCGAACGGCCCCAGCCAGGTGCGGCCGTCGCTGAAGCGCAGCGTCAGGTCGATCGGCCGGTCGCCCTGCACCGTCGCCGCAGCGGCCGCGCCGGCGGCGGCCGCCCGGTTGACCGCCCCCGAGCGGGCGCCGGCCAGCCCGGCCATGGCCTCCCCGGGCCGTTCGGCGGTCAGCGAGAGCTCTCCTTCCAGCCGGCCGTCCGCGCGCGCCGACAGCGCCTTGCTGGCGACGAGGGCGCTGCTCTCGCCGGCCCGCAGACGCCCCTTCACCCCTGTGAAGCGGCCGTCGGCGGCGGTCCAGTTGGCGAACACCCCCGCGCTGTCGATCCCGCGCAGCCGGCTGGCCTGTTCTATCGTCGCCTCTATCTCGACGCTCAGCTGGCCCGACCGGGTCGCACCCTCGACGGGACCGCCGGGCCGGCCGCGAGCCTCGATCAGGCGGAACAGCACGTCGAGCTCGTCGGTCGCCGCGACGCCGTCGGTCAGGTGCGGGCGCATCTCCAACTGCACGTGTTCGGCCGAGGCGATGGGGAAGGGTTCGGCCCCCTCGAGCGGCGTGAAGGTCGGGCGGATCAGCTCGGCGCGCAGATCCGGGAACCTGTCGCGCAGATGGCTGACGCTCATCCGGGCGCCATCGCCGCCGATGTCGATTCGCCCCTTGCCGGCGCGGGTCAGGGTCAGGCCGTCCGGCGCGATGACCACCCAGTGGTCCGGGTTCCAGGCATTGGCCTCGGCGACCAGTTCGGGCGCCGAGACGCCATGCCCGGACGGCGCCACGATCTCCGCCGCCGGTAAGGCGACGCGGGTCCGGAACGGCCAGCCGGTCACCGCTGCCGGCTGATGCGTGATCCGCCAGCCGTCCTCGCGCAGCCCCGCTTCGTGCGCCGCCAGCCGGGTCTCGATCTGGTCGGCGAGGTAGAACCACCAGCCGGTCCAGACGGCGAGCAGCACGCCGACGATCGCGAACGGAACCACGAGGCCTCGGCGGGAATGGCGGGGAGAGGTCATCGCGGCTCCGAAACGGGTTGAGGCTGTGAAGCTCCGAAGCCCCGCCGCGTCAAGCGGTCGTGGCCTGCCCGGAACGCCCCGGCGCCCGGTTCGTTCGAGTCCGCCAGACGGGAGCATCCCATGGAAACCCAGCGCCTGCACCGCGGCCGCCTGATCGACCACATCCAGCTGGTGGTGCGAGACCTCGAGGCCAGCCGCAAATTCTACACCGCCCTGTTCGAGGTCCTCGAACTGCCCCTCAGCGGAGAGGGCGACGACTATTTCTGGGTCGACGAACTGTTCGTCTCCACCGCCGACAGCGAGGCCGCGGCAGGCAAGCTCACCGGCCGCCACCACCTCGGCTTCCAGGCCCGCGACCGCGCCATGGTCGACGCCTGGTACAAGGCGGGCCTCCGGGCCGGCGGCGTCGACAACGGCGCCCCGGGCGAGCGGCCCTACCACCCCGGCTACTACGCCGCCTTCCTGCTCGACCCCGACGGCAACAACGTCGAGGCCGTCTACCACGGCGAGGCGAGGAAGAGCGCCGACAGCGTCGAGATCACCTTCGAGGCCTGACTCAGGCCAGGAACGCCCCGACCTGCTCGACGGCTTCCGCCAGCCCCATCCGCTGCACCTCGGTCCCCGGCGGCAGGCTGGCGAACAGCCGGGTCGGCGCCGCCGCGTCCAGCATCACGAACACCCCCTTGTCGTCGGCGCGCCGGATCAGCCGCCCGAACGCCTGCGCCATCTTCGCCCGCGCCAGCGCGTCGTCGAAATTGCGCCCGCCCGCGCCCTCGCCGCCGAACCGCGCCCGCCGCGCCTTGTGCAGCAGGTCCGGCCGCGGCCACGGCACGCGGTCGAAGGCCAGAATCCGCAGCGAGCGGCCCGGCACATCCACCCCGTCGCGCACCGCGTCGGTGCCCAGCAGACAGCTGTCCTGCTCGGCCCGGAACACGTCGACCAGCGCGCCGACCTCGAGCGGATCGACATGCTGGGCGTAGAGCGGCACCCCCGCCTTCGCCAAGTCCGGCCCCAGCCGCTCATAGACCGCCTTGAGCCGCCGGATGGCGGTGAACAGGCCCAGCCCTCCGCCGCCGGCGGCGAGGAACAGCTCCCGCATCGCCGCCGCCGTCTGGCGCGCATCGTCCTTGACCAGATCATTGACCACGATGACCCGGGCGTTGGCGGCATAGTCGAACGGGCTCTCCACCTTCAGCGTCCGCGCCGGTTCGATCAGCCGCGCCGAGCCGGTCCTCAGCCGAGCCATGTCGAACGGGTCATCCGAGTTCGGATCGGACAGCGTCGCCGACGTCACCAGCACCCCATGCGCCGGCATGATCACCGCCGCCTCCAGCGGCACGGTCGGATCGATCCAGTGGCGCCGCAGGGCCACGTCCATGATCCGCCCGAACGCCGCCTCGGCCGACAGCCAGTCGACGAAGTCCGGGTCCGGCTCGTCGGACGCCACTTCCAGCGCCGCCAGCATCGAGCGCCAGCCGGGCAGGGTCATCCGCGCCCGCCGGTCCAGCCCGCGCAGCGCCCCCTCGATCCGCGACCGCTGCGAGCCGTCCAGCTCCGCCGCCTCGTCGTCGAGAATGTCCTCCAGATGCCGCGCCAGCGCCAGCAGCGGCGCCTCGACCGCCGCCAGCGCCTGCGCTGCCTCCCGCGCCGTCTCCAGCACCGGATCGGTCACCGGCCGCAGGGCGCACTCCATCCCGAACTCGAGGCCGGACCCCGAGGC
>DASRXE010000057.1:0-22729 GCA_035654315.1 Brevundimonas sp. | reverse complement strand
CGCGACCCCTTCGACCACTGGCTGACCGAAAGCCCCAAGCAGGCCAACCAGCTGCTCGGCTTCATTGTCGAACGGGCCGAGGACCGGCTGCGCCGGCGCAAGGACAAGGAGGTCCAGCGGGCCGCGGCCACCCGCAAGCTGCGCCTTCCCGGCAAGCTGGCCGACTGCACCCGTCAGGCCGCCGAGGGCACCGAACTGTTCATCGTCGAGGGCGACTCGGCCGGCGGCTCGGCCAAGCAGGCCCGCGACCGCAACACCCAGGCCATCCTGCCCCTGCGCGGCAAGATCCTGAACGTCGCCTCGGCCTCGGTCGACAAGCTGCGCCAGAACGCCGAACTGTCCGATCTGGCGCTGGCCCTCGGCGTGCAGCCGGGCAGCCGCTTCAACATCGACGACCTGCGCTACGAGCGCATCGTCATCATGACCGACGCCGACGTGGACGGGGCCCACATCGCCGCCCTGCTGATCACCTACTTCTACCGCGTCATGCCCGAGGTGATCCGTCAGGGCCGACTGTTCATGGCCCTGCCGCCGCTCTACCGCATCCAGGCCGGCCCGCTGTCGGAGTACGCCCGCGACGACGCCCACCGCGACGAGCTGCTGGCCACCGTGTTCAAGGGCAAGAAGGTCGAGATCGGCCGGTTCAAGGGTTTGGGCGAGATGATGGCCTCCCAGCTCAAGGAGACCACCATGGACCCGAAGAAGCGCACCCTGGCGCGGGTCACGGTCCCCGCCTCCGAAGACGACATCGAGGATCTGGTCGAGCGGCTGATGGGCAAGAAGGCCGAGGCCCGCTACCAGTTCATCCAGGACAACGCCCGGTTCGTGGTGGATGAGCTTGACGTGTAGGCGGTAAGGATTATCCTTACCTCATGATCACGAGCCGCATCACCAGCAAGGCGCAGACGACGGTTCCGCAGGCCGTTCGCAACGCGTTGGGACTGCGAGAAGGGGATGAACTGGCCTACGAAATCAGGGACGGGCAGGTCACACTGACCAAGGCGCGGAGCGACGTACAGGACGATCCCTTCGCGACCTTCGAGGAATGGGACAGCGAAGCCGATCGACGGGCCTATGCCGGGCTTTAGCGCCGGCGATATCGTCAAGGTCCCGTTTCCGTATACCGACCGGGATGTCCGGCAGCGCCGACCGGCCCTCGTGGTGTCCACGAGCCCACTGGGAGGCGACGGCCGGCTCTATTGGGTCCTGATGATCACGAGCGCCGAACACCGTCGTTGGCCCGGAGATGTCGCGCTCGGCCGGCGCTACGGCGAGGCGGGATTGCCTGCCCCCTCCCTGATCCGGACCAGCAAGATCGCCACCGTTGAGGCCGCCCGGATGGAGTCGCTCGGCCGATTGCCGGACGCGTTCATGGAAACGGTCTGGGCTGAACTTGATCAGGTTCTGGGTCGCTCGACGTAACCCTCAGCAGGTCGTCGGTTCGCCGTAGCGGGTGACGACGCCGTGGGCCTGACCTTCACCCAGCAGGTGCAGCGTCGTCATCCGGTCGTACTCGCATTCCGGCATGTCGGCGGCATCGGCGTAGCCGAGGGCGCGGGCGATGGCCGGCACCGTGTTGCTGTGGCCGACGATCAGGACGGTGGCGTCCTCGGGCAGGGCGCGGACGCGGGCGGCGGTGGCGGCGATGTGGGCCGCGCCGCCGCCTTCCAGCGAAACGACCTCCGACGGGGCTGAATGGTATTCGGCCGTCGGCGCGGCGGTCAGGATCGTGCGCTGCAGCGGGCTGGTCAGGACCAGCGACGGGTGGGCCTCGGTCAGGGCGGCGGACAGGGCCTGCGCCCTCGCCTGCCCGGCCTCGGACAACAGCGGATCGGCGCTGGCGTCGGCCTTTTCGGCGTGACGGACGATGATGACGGTCTGGGCCATGGCGGAGGTCGCGGTCAGCAAGGTGAGCGCGGCGGCGAGCAGAAGGCGTTTCATGGAAGGTCCCCGTTTCGGCGCAGACTGACCGGGCCGGCGCCGTCTGTCGAGATCGTCAGTGCTCGGCCCACTCGCCCCGGGGTTCGACGAAGGCGCGTTCGCCGCTGACATCGGCGTAGGTCATGCACAGGTCCTCGAACACCCGGCCCCATGAGAAGCGTTCGACGGCCCTGAGCCGGGCTGCGGCGCCGATCGCCTCAATATCGCGTGCGAACAGGGCCTCGACGGCGGCGGCGTAGTGGACCGGGTCGGCGCTCCTCGCCAATTGGCCGACGCTGTCGTCGACCGTCTCCTTGACCCCGCCCGCGTTGACCCCGATCACGGGACGGCCGCAGGCCATGGCCTCGAGCACGATCAGGCCGAACGGCTCCTTGTCGTTGGCGTGCACGAAGGCGTCGCAGGACGCGATGATCCTGGCCACCGCCTTGGGATTGGCCTCGTACGGCAGGGAGATGACCCGGTCCTCGGCCGGCAGGCCGGCGCCGGCGCCGACCAGCACGAGGTGGTAGGGCGCGCCGAGCCGCTGCACCGCCTCGATCAGGACGTCGATGTTCTTTTCGCGGGCCGGGCGGCCGGCGAAGCACAGCAGGCGGGCGGAGGCAGGCAGGCCCAGCTTCCTGAGCAGCCAGTCGCGGTCACCGCGGTCGGGGCGGAAGGTGTCGACCTCGACGCCGAGCGGCTGGATGACGATGTCCTTGATGCCGGCCTCTTCCAGACGGCGCGCGATATAGCGGCTGGGCGAGACGACGCGGTCGAACTGGCCGAACAGCCGGGCCCAGCGCTTCTCGACCGGCTTCTTGGCCCATTCGCCGAAATGCAGGGCGGCGAGGCCGGCGGGGTCGGAGTGGCAGAAGCCGACGACGGGGCAGCCGGCGCGCTGGCCCGCCTCGAGGGCGCCCTGCCCCGGCGTGTAAGGGTCGCCGGCCTCGATGATCGACGGGTTCAGCGAGGCGACCCAGGCGCCCCAGCGGCGCACAGAGGTGGGCCAGCGGTAGCCGTCGCCGAACGGCAGCTTGGTGGCGTGCAGATGAACGATGCCGTCGTCGCCTGCCTTGTGATGGGCGCCCGGCACGACCAGCGAATGGGCGACGCCGGGGCGTTCGGCCTCCAGCCAGGCCTTCTTGGACAGCAGGTAGCGTTTCACCCCGCCCGAGCGCGGCGCATAGAGCATGGTGGTGTCGACCAGCCGGGGCCGGTCATCCTCCCCGGCGGCCTTGGTCGCCTTCAGGGTCTCGGAGACCTCCTCGTCCCAGCCGGGGATGAGGCGCAGTTCGCCTTCCTGGACCTCCAGTCCCGCCAGGTTCATCAGTTCCTTCTCCGCGGCGCTGATACCGAGGGGGCCAACGCGCCGGACCCGCTTCTGGATGCGGCGGGCCTTGCGGACCTTGGACATATGCGACTTCACCATCCGCGCGCCGTAGCGCCCGCGACGGCGAAGCTCAAGCGTCATCCGTCGGAGTCGTCGGTCGGCGGAGGGTCTTCCGAGGGGACGATGCCCCGTCGAGCCAGCGCTTCGCGCAAGAGGGTCTCGACCTGGGCGTTGACCGAGCGCAGCTCGGCGGCGGCCAATCGCTCGACCGCCGCCATCACGCCGGAGGAGGCGCGCATCAGGAAGGGCTTCCTCTGACGGGCCATCTCAGCCGTACAGGGTGCCCGTGTTGACCACCGGCTGGGCTTCGCGGTCGGCGCAAAGAACGACCAGCAGGTTGGAGACCATGGCCGCCTTGCGGTCCTCGTCGAGATCGACGACGCCGCGCTCGCCGAGGTCGGTCAGGGCGTTCTCGACCATGCCGACGGCGCCGCGAACGATCAGTCGGCGGGCCGACAGCACCGCCTCGGCCTGCTGGCGTTTCAGCATGGCCCCGGCGATCTCGGGCGCATAGGCCAGGTGGGCCAGTCGCGCCTCATCGACGGCGACGCCGGCGACCTTGACCCGTTCGACCAGTTCGTCGCGCAGACGTGCGGCGACATCCTCGGCGTCGGAGCGCAGCGTCATCTCCGGTGCGGCGTCGTCATCGCCGTGATCGTAGGCGTAGTGCGAGGTGATGTCGCGCAGGGCGGTGTCGACCTGGATGTTCACGAAGGCCTGATAGTCGTCGACGTCGAACAGGGCTTGGGCCGAGTCCTCGACTCGCCAGACCACGTTGGCGGCGATTTCGATCGGGCTGCCGCGCTTGTCGTTCACCTTCAGCTTGTCGCTGGTCAGGTTGCGGACCCGCAGGCTGATCTTCTTGCGCGTGTACCAGGGCAGGACCCAGCGCAGGCCGGTCTTGCGGTCCGTGCCGCGGTAGTCGCCGAACAGCAGGATCGCCATGCCCTCGTTGGGCTGTAGCGAATAGAGGCCGCAGAGCAGCAGCAGTCCGATCAGGGCAGTGACGATCCCGCCGACGACCAGCAGCGCATTATCGGGATCCTGCGCCACGATGACCGGACCACCGACGAGCAGCAGCAGGCCGACGAGCAGCATGAGCAGCCCGTTGGCGGTGGACGCCGGGCGCTCGGCGGATGTTGAGTGGGTCGTGGTCATCAGTCCCTCCTGATTCGATATAAAAGCGATATCACTTTGATACCGAGATTGGCAATAGCCGCGCTTCCGGCCGGGGGCCAAGGGTCGCCTTCGGCCTTGCATTCGCCTCAAATTCGAGAAACTTGAGGCAGGCTGGCCTGGTCCCTGTTAGAGGATCGCCGGCGTCTCTGCGCGTGTCGTCCACAGGGGTTCTACTGAATGCGTATTATGCTCGCGACCGCGGTGGCGATCGCTCCCCTGATGGCGGCCTCCGGCGCCATGGCCGAAGTCGTGATCTCCACGGCCCGCACCACGCCGATCACCACGGCGAACGCGACCGGCAGCGGTCCGGACAGCATCCGCATGGCGTCCGGCGGCTCGATCGCGATCAACAGCGGCGTGGCGGTGACGGTGAACTCGAGCCACGGGTTCGACATGGATTCCGGCAGCTCGATCACCATGGCCTCTGCGGCCAACGGCGCCACCGGCGTGCTGGTCAACGGGGGCAATACGGCGAACATCACGATCGGCGGGTCGATTACCGTCACCGACGACATCACGTCCGACACCGACCGAGATACGGACAATGACGGCGACGACGACGGCGCCTTCGCCAACGGCACCGGGCGGCACGGCGTCCACCTCGCCGCCGGGGCCCCTCTTACGGGGAATGTCGTCGTCGAGACTTCGTCGACCATCACCGTCGACGGCAACGAGTCCTACGGCATTCTGCTCGAGGCTCCGCTGACCGGCAATTTCGACATGCTCGGGCGCGTCGCGGTGACCGGCGACAACAGCTACGGCGTCCGCGTCCAGGGCGACGTCAGCGGCGACGTGAGATTGGCCGGAAACATCACCGCCAAGGGCGGCAATTCGGCCGCGGTATCGGTCGAAGGGGACGTCGCCGGGGCCCTGGTCATTCATTCCAGCATCGCGGCGACGGGTTACCGGTACACCACCCGTCCGGTCGACCAGCCCGACGATTTTGAAGAGACCAGCGAGAACGAAGAGGACCTGCTGTTCCTCGGTGAACTGGACGAGGACGACCTGCTCCAGGGCGGGCCCGGCGTCAGCATCCAGGGCGATATCGCAGGCGGCGTCCTGCTGAATCGCGGCCCCGCCTACTCCAACCTCGGCATCGAGGGCGACGATGACGGCGACGGCGTCAAGAACGGCGACGAGGACGACGACGGCGACGGCACGGTCAACCGTACCGATACCGACCGCGACGGCGACGGCCTGCTCGACTCGACCGAGAGCACCGCCGCGGTCAGCGTCTATGGATCGGCGCCCGGAATCGAGATCGGTTCGGCCACCCGGTCGATCACCCTCGGCGCCGTCGGCGCTGGCGACGAGGCCTATGGCTTCATCAACCGCGGCAACGTTACTTCGGAAGGCATCTATGACGGCGTCGCCTCGAACGGCATCGTTATCGGCGGCAACGCCGGGCAGACCGTCGACATCGAAGGCGGGATGCGGAACGAAGGGGCCATCAGCTCGCTCGCGGCGGACGCCGATGCGACCGCGGTGCGGTTCGGAGACGGCGCGTCGGTTCCGACGCTGATCAACACGGGCACGATCGGAGCGGGAACGAACAGCGACGTGGCCGCCACCGTCACGGCCATCCGGATCGACGCCGGGGCCACGGTGAACAGCCTCGTCAACAACGGAGGCATCCAGGCGGGCGCCGGGGGCGGCGTGGCCAACACGTTCGCCATCCAGGACCTCAGCGGGACGCTGACCTCGATCACCAACCGGCGATCTATCCAGGCCACGCTCACGGCCAATGCGGACGGTGATCCCGTGACCGGCGTCACCACCGCCATCGACGTCAGCGCCAACACCACCGGCGTCACCGTGGTGCAGGAAGGCGTGGTCAGCGAGCCGACAGCCGGCAATCCGGATTCCGACGGCGACGGCGTGCCGAACAGCAATGAACCCAACATCGTCGGCGCCATCCTGCTGGGCAGTGGCGCGGACGTGCTCGACATCCGAAACGGCGTGGTGCTGGGCGACATCGCATTCGGCGACGGCCTCGACAACCTGACGATCACCGGCGGGGCCGCCGTGCGCGGCTCGCTGTCCGATTCGGACGGCGCCCTGGATATCGACGTGGTCAACGGCTCGCTGCAGGCGCGCCAGACGAGCGCGCTGGACGTCTCCAGCCTGAACGTCGGGGCGGACGGCGACCTGGTCGTGACGGTCGATCCGGCCAGCGGCAACTCGGGCTATTTCAACGTCAACGGCACGGCCACGCTCGCCGACGGCGCGGGCCTGGGGGTGCAGTTCACCTCCCTGCTGCAGACTCCGGAACGTTTCACCCTGATCGACGCCGACACCCTGAGTTTCGGCGACATCGACTTCAGCTCGCTCGAGGAGAACTCGCCCTATCTGTACCGGGTCGAGGCCGGGGCCGATCTGGCTGCGGGCCAGGTGTACGCCGATGTGCGCCGCCGGACCGCCGAAGAAGCGGAACTGATCCCGGCCGAAGCGTCGATGTACGACGCCTTCTACGGCGCCATCAGCGCTGACGGGGCCGAGGCTGTACGCAACGCCTTCCTGGCCCAGACCGGGCGCGAAGAGTTCGTGAACCTGTACGAGCAACTGCTGCCGGAACACTCCGGCGGACCGCTGCTGTCGCTGGCTTCGGGCGTCGACGCCGTCACCCGCGCCCTGACCGGCCGCAACGCCTCGGCCGCGCCGGGCGAGACCAGCGCCTGGGTGCAGGAGATCAATTTCTACGCCGACAAGGACAAGACCGACACCTACGGCTTCCGCTCGGAAGGCTTCGGCGTCGCGGGCGGGGTCGAGCGCGGCACCGGCCTTGGCGCCGTCGGCCTGACCGCCGCCTTCACGTCGTCGGACCTGGAGGACCCCGAGTCCGAGGCCGAGGAGGTCCTGTCCGCCAACCTGCTGGAGCTCGGCCTCTACTGGCGCGCCCAAGGTCAGCACTGGACGACCTGGGCCCGCGCGGCGGCCGGCTACGCCACGTTCACCTCCGAGCGCCGCTTCGTCGGGGAAGGCCTGAACCTGTCCAATGAATCGGACTGGAACGGCTTCACCCTGGCCGCGGCTGGCGGCCTGTCCTACGAGCGCGAATTCGGTCGCTTCACCATCCGCCCCGAGGCCTATGTCGAATATTTCTCGCTGAGCGAGGACGGCCACGTCGAGGAAGGCGGGGGCGACGGCTTCGACCTGGAGATCGACGACCGCGACGGCCACATGTTCTCGGCCACGACGGCGATCAATTTCGGCATGAAGATGGGTCAGGACGACTGGCTGCGCCCGGAACTGCGGGTCGGCTGGCGTCAGAACATCTCGGTCGATCCGGGCGAGACCATCGCGCGGTTCCGCTCGGGCGGCGGCGACTTCACCCTGACGCCCGACACGATCGAGGGCGGCGGGCCGATCGTCGGCTTCCGGCTCAACGTCGGCAATGAGCTGGGCATGCTCTCGGTCAGCGCAGACGCGGAAATGATCGACGACTACGTCCGGTACATGCTGTTCCTGCGGGCCAGCTTCCGGTTCTAGGATGCGGTCGCCCTCAAGCAGCGAGCCGCTCCGCGGCGAGCGTCAGGGCAAGAAGATCGGGCGGCTAGCTCAGCTGGTCAGAGCACCTCGTTTACACCGAGGGGGTCGGGGGTTCGAACCCCTCGCCGCCCACCATCCGTCCATCGTCAGTCGCCGTTCACCATTTCGGCGTCAGTATGGGGCGTCGGGAGAGTTTCAATGAAATCCATGTTCACGCGCAGCGCCGTTCTGGCCACTGTCCTTGGCGGCGCCCTGATGCTGCAGGGATGCCTGGTCGGGGCCGTCGTCGGCACGGCCGGCGCGGTGGTCGGCGGGACCGCCCGGGCGACCGGGGCCGTCGTCGGGGCCGGCGTGGACGCGGTCACCACCTCCGACGAGGAAACCAGGGCCAAGCGCGAGCGGGAACAGCGCGAATACGAGCGCGAGCAGCGCCGCTGCGAGCAGCGCCGGCGTCAGGGCCGCGACTGCTAGAGAGCCTTCTCGACCGCCCAATTGTGGATCGGCACGCCCGCGACCTCGAAGTCGCGACGGGCGATGACTGAATAGCCGAGCCGTTCGAACACCGGCCGCGCCGTCTCGCTGGCTTCCGCATAGAGCCGCGTGGCGTCGGACATCGGCGCCAGGGCCTCCGCGGTCTGAACCAGGGTTCGCGCGACGCCCGCGCCCGCCGCGGCGGGCGCCACGTAGAGCAGGTCGATATGACCGTCAGCTTCCATGTCGATGAAGCCGATGATGTCCTCCGCGATGGCGACGAGCCGGGTGCGGCCGTCCGCCATGCGGCGCTCGAGATCGTCGGGTGACGGGGCGAGCGAGGCCCAGGCCTCGATCTGGGCCGGGGCGTAGTCGCGGACGCCGAGACCCCGTACGGAAGCTTCGTACAGGGCGGAAAGCGCCGCCGCGTCGGCCGGCTGGTAGGGACGGATCGACAGGTCGCCGCTCACAGCGTCAGCACGCAGCGCTCGTGGATCGTCGGGCGCGACACCGTGATGCGGCTGAGACCCGGCCAGTCCGGCTTCAGCCGATCGGCGAACCACAGGCACAGGTGCTCCAGCGTCGGCAGCTCCAGCCCCGGCTTGTCATTGAGCAGGCCGTGGTCGAGCTCTTCCGCCGCCGCCTTCAGCGCCCGGTCGAGGGCTCCGAGGTCGGCGACCCAGCCGTGGGCGTCCAGCCGGTCGCCGCGCACCGTGGCCTCGACCGAGAAGGAATGGCCGTGCATGCGCCGATATGGGCTGCCGTCAGGCTCGTTGGGGAAGTGGTGGGCGGCGTCGAAGGTGGCCGCCTTGGTGATCTCGAAAACGCTCATCTGACGCCGATGTATTTGTGGGTCTGGACGCTGAGCCGCCATTTGGGATGGCTCAGGCAATAGTCGATGGCCGCGGCCGTATTGGCCTCGCGGTCCGGTCCATCCATGGGCTGGAGCCAGAAGCGCTCGAAGGCGAGATGCTCGAACCGGTCGGGCATGGCGGCGGGCTGGGGATAGACCAGCTTCAGTTCCTGGCCCGAGCTCTGAACCACCGGCGCGTCGGCCTTGGGGCTGATGCAGATCCAGTCGATCCCCTCGGGCGCGGCGAGGGTGCCGTTGGACTCGATGGCGATCTCGAAACCGCGCGCATGCAGTGCCTCGATCAGGGGGGGATCAAGCTGAAGCAGCGGCTCGCCGCCGGTGCAAACGACCAGCTTCGGGTCCCCTGTCCGGCCCCGCCACATGGAGGCGACCTGGTCGGCCAGGGCGTCCGCAGTCGCGAACTTGCCGCCGCCGTCGCCGTCGGTCCCCACGAAGTCGGTGTCGCAGAAGGTGCAGACGGCCGTCGCGCGGTCCCGCTCCAGCCCGTTCCACAGGTTGCAGCCGGCGAAGCGCAGGAAGACGGCCGGCCGCCCGGCCTGTCCGCCCTCGCCCTGCACCGTCAGGAACACCTCCTTCGCCGAATAGGTCATGGCCGCGCCACCCATTCGGCGTGGCCCACGGCGCGCAGCTCGCAGGCCGGGCAGTCGCCGCAGCCGTATCCCCAGCTCTCGCGTTTCTCGCGGTCGCCGCGATAGCAGGTGTGCGACGCCTCGACGATCAGATCGACCAGCGGCTGGCCGCCGAGGTCGTGGGCCAACGCCCATGTGTCCGCCTTGGTCAGGGCCATCAGCGGCGTCTCGATGACCACCGGCTTGTCGAGCCCGAGGCTGAGCGCGCGCGCCATGGCCTCGATCGTGTCGCGCCGGCAGTCGGGATAGCCCGAGTAATCCGTCTCGCACATGCCCCCGACCAGCACATCCAGCCCCCGGCGGTCAGCCAGGGCGGCGGCGACGGTCAGGAACACCAGGTTGCGGCCCGGCACGAAGGTCGTCGGCAGGCCGCGCGCGTCCAGTTCGATGGCCCGCTCGCTGGTCAGGGCGCTGTCGGCGATCCGGCCGTAGCCCGTCAAGTCGACGACGTGGTCCGATCCCAGCCGGTCCGCGAACGCCGGCTGCACCCGCGCCATGCCCTCGCGGACGTTCAGCCGCGCCTGCATCTCGACCGCGTGGCGCTGGCCGTAGTCAAAGCCGACCGTCTCGACGCGTTCGAACTGCGCCAGCGCCCATGCCAGACAGGTGGCGCTGTCCTGTCCACCGGAGAACAGGACGAGAGCGGAATTCGCGGGATCTTGCAGTGAATCGCTCATGACAAACCTGCGGTCGGCCGGTCGGCCGCGCGCATGGACAGGGGTGATGGGCCGCTGAGGGTGCGGGCGGGCCTTCTACACCAGCCCCGGGCGTGGGGCAAAAGCGGCGCAAATGGGGCCAGCTCGACCTTAACCCTTCCGCAAATGGTTCCCTGCAATGTCCACCGGTCGCAGTGGAGTGCCGGTGAGTATGCCGACAATCGAAGTTCTCACCGAGCGCGCCGAGGCGGTGTCGCCCCGGACGCTGGGAAGCGAGGTCTTCGCTCGCTTCGAGAGCGAACCCGACACCCTGGTCATCGCCGTCGTTGACGGTCACCGCCCGGTCGGCCTGGTCGAGTGCAACACCTTCCTGCTGAAGATCGCCGGCGCGTTCGGCCACGCCCTGTACGCCAAACGCCCGATCATCCACCTGATGGATCCGGAACCGGCGGTGGTCGAGGCCGGCGTGGCCATCGACACCTTCTGCGACGCCCTGCTGAAGAGCGGGCCCGGCGCGCTGATGCGCGGCTTCATCGTCACGCGGAACGGCCGCTATCATGGCGTCGGCACGGCCGTGTCCCTGTTGCAGGCGGTCAACGAACAACAGCGCCGCCAGAACATCGAACTGGCCGAGCAGGCGCAGGAGCTCAGCGACACCCGCACCCAGGCGCTGATATCGGCGCGGGCCAAGAGCCAGTTCCTCGCCATCATGAGCCACGAGTTGCGCACGCCCATGAACGGCGTGCTGGCCGTGGCCGAGCTGCTGCGCCGCCAGCCGCTCAACGCGCAGGCCCACGCCCACGTGACCACGATTGTGGAATCCTCCGAGACCCTGCTGCGCATCCTGCAGGACGCGCTCGATCTGTCGCGGGCCGAGGCCGGCGAACTGGAGCTGCACGCCGAACCGACCCCGCTGCGGGCCCTGGTGGACGACATCCAGGCCATGTGGGCGCCGCGCGCCTCGCAGGACAATGTCTCGCTGATGGTCGGCTACGAGGGCGATACTGAACTGGCCGCCGTGGTCGACGGCGCGCGCCTGAAACAGGTGTTCAACAACCTGATCGGCAACGCCCTGAAATTCGCCCGCAACGGCGTGGTGGAAGCCAGCCTGAAGGCCGTCGCCGCCGGCGACCGCATCCGTCTGGAAGCGCGCATCCGCGACGACGGCCCGGGCGTGGACACCGACCGTGTCGACGTGATCTTCGAGCCCTTCGTGCATGGGGCCGGACCGGACGGCGCGGGTCTCGGGCTGTCAATCTGCCGGCAGATCATCGACCGAATGGGCGGCCGCATCTGGGCGGAGAACAACCGGGGGCGGGGCGCGACCTTCGCTTTCGACCTCGAGGTCGACCGCACCCGGGTGGAGGCGGCGCCCGCGTCGAACATCCAGTCGCTGTCCGATCTGGAGATGACCAGCACGCCGCATATCCTGATCGTCGACGACAACGCCACCAACCGCGTCGTCGCCCAGGCCCTGTGCGAGATGTTCGGCTGCACGTCCGAAACCGCGGAGGACGGGGTCGAGGCGCTGGAAGCGGTGCAGGAGCGCAAATTCGACCTGGTGCTGATGGACATCAAGATGCCGCGCATGGACGGCGTACAGGCGACGCAGGCGATCTGGGCCCTGGATGGCCCTGTCAGCGCCATTCCGATCGTGGCCCTGACGGCCAACGCCGACCCGGACGACGCGAAAAAATACCTCGCCTGCGGCATGGCCGCCGTGGTCGAAAAGCCGATCAAGCCGGAGCGGCTGCGCATGGCGATGAACACCGCCCTCGGGCAGGCCGCAGCGCCGGCCGAGGCCCCGGCCCGAGGCCGGTCGCGCTCCGCCGCCTAGCTCGCGGCCTCCCGCGAGACCTCCTCGTCCTCCTCGTCATAGCCGACCAGCCGCAGGGCGCGGGCCTTCTGGCCGTTCAGTTCGCACCAGCGCAGCAGCCCCTCCTCCCGGCCGTGGGTGATCCATATCTCCTCCGGACGGAGCTCGGCGAAGGTGGCGGTCAATTCGGGCCAGTCGGCGTGATCCGACAGGACCAGCGGCAACTCGACCCCTCTCTGCCGCGCCCGGGCGCGCACGCCCATCCAGCCTGAGGCGAAGGCGAGCACCGGATCGGCGAAGCGGCGCGCCCAGCGATCCTGGGTGGCCGAAGGCGGCGCGACGACCACCTCGCCGCCGAGGGCGTTCGGCTTCAGACCGGTGGCCGGCGACAGCGGGCCCAGGTCGACGCCCTCGCGCTCATAGAGGCGATTCAGCCGGTCGAGCGCTCCGTGCACGAAGATCGGCCGGTCCCAGCCCGCCTCGCGCAGCAGGCGGATGACGCGCTGGGCCTTGCCGAGGGCGTAGGCGCCGACCAGATGCGCCCGCTCGGGGAACTGCTGCAGAGAGTGGATCAGGCGGCCGATCTCCTCGCCGTCGGGCGGGTGGGTGAAGACCGGCAGGCCGAAGGTCGCCTCGGAGATGAACACGTCGCAGGGCACGGGCTCGAACGGGGCGCAGGTCGGATCGCGGCGGCGCTTGTAGTCGCCGGAGACCACCATGGTGACGCCCTTCCAGCGAATGACCGCCTGGGCGGACCCGAGCACATGGCCGGCGGGAACGAGGGCCACCTCCACGCCATTGTGCGAGGCCGTTTCTCCATAGGCGACAGGCTGTTCGCGGCCGGCGAACCCCGCGCCATAGCGCTCGGCCATGATGGCCAGGGTCTGCGGCGTCGCCAGCACCGCGCCGTGGCCGGCCCGGGCGTGATCGGCATGGCCGTGGGTGATCACCGCCCGGTCCACCGGCCGGACCGGATCGACGTGGAAGTCGCCCGGCGGGCAATGCAGGCCGGCCGGCGTCGGCCTGAGCAGGTCCTCGAAGCGGATCATGGGTGCGATATAGGCCCTTGTGACACGGCAGGAACGCGCGAGCGGCGCTTGCGTCGACTCCCGCCGCCGGTTGAGAACAGGTCATGTCATCCTCCACGCTCGTTTCGCTGCTGCCGCAACTCGCCTCCGGCGCCGCCCACACCCACGCCCTGGGCTTCGCCTACGACGGCCTCGAGGGCGACCGGGTGCGCATCCGCGTGCCGTGGCGAGAGGATCTGGTCGGCGACCCCGACACGGGCGTTCTGGCCGGCGGGCTGGTCACCGCCCTGCTCGATCATGTCGGCGGGCTGGCCGTGTGGATCGCGCTGGACCGGTTCGAGCCGATCGCCACCCTCGACCTGCGCGTCGACTACATGCGCGCGGCCGAGCCGGGGCGGGACCTGATCGCCGAGGCGCGCTGCTATCGGCTGACCCACTCCATCGCCTTCGTCCGGGCCTGGGCGTTCGAGGATCGGCCCGACGATCCCGTCGCCGCGGCCCAGGCGGCCTATATGCTCAGCTCCAGCAAGGGCCGCGAGCCGGGCGCCAACCTCCCGTCGCGGGCGGGGGTCGCGAAATGAGCGCCCTGCTGGACCGCCTGCCCTACGCGCAATTCCTCGGCCTGATATCGGACCAGGACGGGGAGACGCTGACGGTGACCATGCCGTTCGCCGACCGGCTGATCGGCAATCCCATGCTGCCGGCGCTGCACGGCGGAGCCACGGCCGCGCTGCTGGAGCTGACCGCCGTCGCCCAGGTGGCGCTGTCCTATCCGCGCCTGCGGCTGCCCCGGCCGATCAACGTCACCGTGGCCTATCTGCGCTCGGGCCGGCCGGTGGACGTCCACGCCCGCGCCCGCATCAGCAAGGCCGGGCGGCGCGTGGCCCACGTCCTGGCCGAGGCCTGGCAGGAGGACGAGACCCAGCCGATCGCCTCCCTCACCGCGCACTTCCTCGTGGCTGAACACGACCTCTAGTTGTAGTTCATTGTAACGCCAGATTGCTTCCTCTAGGTGATGGTTAATCACAGGAGGAAGACATGACGAGACAAGGCATCGGCGAAGCCCTCGCGGCCCGCCTGTACGCTGCTGAAGCGGCGATCGACCGGGCAATGGCGGAGACCGCCGCCCTGACAGCCGCCCTGCCCGGCGCGCGGGCGGATGCCTATCTTTCCGCGGTCACCGGCCAGCGCGCCTTCAGCGGGGCGGCGGCCGCCATCGGCGCCCTGGCCGAGGCGCGCGGCCATCTGGTCCAGACCCACAACACCCTGACGGCGCTGGCGCGCAAGCTGGGGCTGGAGACGCTCGCCTCCGGTCCGATCGACAAACCCGGCGACACGCCCCCGGTCGGCGGCGGGCTGTGTCCGGAGAGCGACACAGGCGGCGGCATGGTGAACAAATCCCTACCGGGCATCGCCGAACTCTGTTAAGGGGTTGTTTACCTATTAGTCGGGGATCGAAGTTTATGAACAAGAATCAAGCCATCGCCAGCGTTGCGGGTGATCTGAACGCGACGGAGAAGTCCATTGACGCGGCGATCGCCAGCGCCACGACGCTGGTGCAGTCGATGATCGGCGCGCGTACGGCTCTGAGCGTGTCGCCGGTGGTTGGCGCTGATGCGCAAGCCAAGGCGATGGAAGCCATCGCTGCTCTGAGCGCTGCGCGCCAAGCCATGGTCGCCTGCCATGAGGAATTGGCCAAGGATCACCGCCGTATGGGCTACGGCGTCTACGCCACCGGCGAGGACAAGGGTCAGGGCACCACCCTGCCGGGGACGACCGGCGAGCACCGCCTGCGCGCAGTTTAATTCGAAGTAATGTCAGCTAGCGGTCATTCCCGCGAGCGCTGACTTCAGGCACTATCGCCCCCATGCTTGACGGCGTGGGGGCGATTCTGTGTTTCCGACCATCTACTCGCAGCTCGTCCTGGCAGCGGCGGTCCTTGTCGTCACCTTTGTTTTCGTCAAGGGCGACGAGCCCGAGCGGATGGGCGGCGCCGCCTACGCAATGGTCTTTCTCGCCGCAACGATGATCAAGGGAGACTCGACCCCGAACGTCCCACGATGGGGGGTGATGGGGCTTGAGATCGTCTTGCTGGTGGTCTTCCTCGGGATCGCCTGGCAGAGCCGCCGGGCCTGGCCCATCTGGGCTGCCAGTTTTCAGGCCCTGATCGTCACCAGCTACGCCTTGGTGGCGGCCAACCTGCGGCCGCCGGTCGACGCCGCCGCCGCGGTCATC
Organism: Brevundimonas sp.; assembly: GCA_035654315.1. Lineage (GTDB taxonomy): Bacteria > Pseudomonadota > Alphaproteobacteria > Caulobacterales > Caulobacteraceae > Brevundimonas. The sequence continues at coordinate 7,042 of DASRXE010000057.1, read as the reverse complement.
AACATGTCCAACTACGGTCTTCTGGTCGCGCTTGCGGTTGGCACCTTCTGGGCGTGGCAGGAGCGGCGGGCCGCCAACCTGAAGTAGCCGGCGCGGCCGGCCGGGGAGCGAACTCTGTGTTTGACACCCTCTACTCCCAGATCGGAGCCGCCGTTGCGGTGTCGGTAGTCGCCTTCGCCTTTCTGAAAGGCGACGAACCGGAGCGGGTCGGCGGCGGGGTCTATATGCTGGGTCTGCTGGCCTCGCTGCTGATCCAGGACGACAGCCAGCTCTACGGGCCGCAATGGGGTCTGTTCGCCGTCGATGTGATCCTGCTCGTCGCCTACGCCGCCCTCGCCTGGAAGAGCCGCCGCTCGTGGCCGGTCTGGGCCAGCGGCCTGCAGTCTCTCGCTGCGATGAGTCATGTGCTGACGATGGTCGATCCGCGTCCGCCGAGCGCCGCCTTCTACGCCGTCGTCAACCTGGCCAGCTACGGTATCCTGCTGGCCCTCGCCCTCGGCGTCCACCGCGCCTGGCGTGACGCCCGGGCGTCCGAAGGCACGCCAGGCGCTGGCTAGGTGGATATTCCTAACTATGCACTTTACATACCTAGGACGTTCGGGTAACAAGAATCCATGACCCGCACCGCAACGCTCTCGAACCCGATCTACCACTCCGAAGAAGCCGCCCGCGCTCACTTTGAGGCGCTGCGCTGGCCGGAGGGTCGGTCGTGCCCGCATTGCGGCGTGATCGGCAACGAGGCGTCGTCGCTGTTGAAGGGCAAGTCGCACCGCCCGGGGCTCTACAAGTGCAAGGCCTGTGAGAAGCCCTTCACCGCCACGATTGGCACCGTTTATGAGGACTCCAAAGTCCCGCTTCATAAATGGCTGCTGGCGACGCATCTCATGTGCGCCAGCAAGAAGGGCGTCTCGGCTCTCCAGCTTCAACGTGAACTCGCCCTCGGCTCCTACCGCACGGCGTGGTTCATGGCGCATCGCATCCGCGAGGCGATGATCGACACTGACGACACCCCGCTAGGCGGTGAAGGCAAGGTCGTGGAGGCCGATGAAACCTACTACGGCAAGCCCGCTGTCTCTCCGAAGACGCGCACCGATGGAACGCCCTTCCTCAAGGGTAATCCGAAGCGTCGCAACAGCCGTCCGGTCGTCGCTCTGGTCGAGCGCGGCGGCAAGGCCAAGGTCTTTCACGTCGCGGTCGCCGACAAGGCAACCGTCTCGCGTCTGGTCATGGAGAACGTGCATCCCCTGACCCGTCTACACACCGACGAGAGCCGCCTCTACGTCGGTTCCGCCGACGTGTTCGCCTCGCATGAAACCGTGAAGCACTCCGCTGGCGAATACGCCCGTGGGGACGTGAACACGAACAGCGCGGAAGGTTTCTTTGGCGTGTTCAAGAAGGGCATGAAGGGCGTCTACCAGCACTGCTCCGAGAAGCACCTGAACCGCTACGTCACCGAGTTTGGCTTCCGCCACAACACCCGCATCGCCCTCGGCTTCAACGACACCCACCGCACCGATCTGGCCGTTGCCGGGACGGTCGGAAAGCGCCTGACCTATCGGCGGACTGACGAAGCCTACGTTTAAGTTTCAGGCCGCGCGTCTGGTCAGGATGCGTAAGAAGCACAAAAAGAGAACCGATTCTGTGGACGGGTGATCGACCGCTGTTCCGCAGCGGGCGAATCCGCGCACTATGGGAAACGGCGGGTGCTGGAAACACCCGCCGTTTCAACAACTGCCGTCGCGCGGCAGCCGGTCTCTCAACAGGTCAAATCTCCCTTGATTTGCCCCTGTCGGTCAAGCGCTACGGCTCCATAGCGGAGACCACACTTGTCGCTTTTCATCGTCGCCTTCCGGCTCCACTACGACACCGAAGCGAGATACAACCGGTGCTATGAGGAGCTTACTGCCGCGATCCTCGCAGAGTCAGGCCCCAAGCATTGGGCCGAGGCCACATCGCTCTACCTCGTCACGTCCAACAAAAACTCGACGAACCTCGCCGAAGCAATATGGGCGAATACGCCGTCGTTCGACGACGGCGAGGATTTGCTGGTCGTCATCAACATCTCCGTCTCCAAAGGACACGCCGTTAAAGGCACCCTCCGAGACAGGGACTTCGCGGCCCTTATGGCCGGACGAACCAGCTAGGGCGAAGGTCAACTGGAACGCGGCATACTCGGTAGGCGAACCACAACGCCAGCCGCGACCGGAGACGCCTCACTCTTTCACCTTCGGCGCGGCCTTCGGGTCGCGCCCCTTCTTCTTCGTATGCGGCTGCGGCGGGGTCGCCAGCATCCGCTTCACAATCTTGTCGCGGCATTCCGCCGTGGGATCGGACTTATCCATGAGCGGTCACTTCGACTCCAAACTTATACCCAAATGCCACGACCGCCTGAAGAAGGCCAAACGTTCCCTACAGCTGTGTCGCGGCGCGCGGAACTTCGAGGAATTCGAGAGTTATTGGTCCGAATTTCTCATACACGCTGGCGGTGTTTTAAACGCGCTCGACACCGGTTCAAAAATTACGCCCCAAGGTAGGCAGTGGTACGGAGACATCAAACGAGCCGGGCGCAACGATCCTCTGGTGAGCTATATGCACCAAGCCCGCAACATCGAAGAGCATGACGCTCAATCGGTCAGCGAGCACAATCCTGGAGGCGTTGGTATCGGAGGCTCCGGCGAAGACGTTTACATCAGCAATCTTGTGATTGGTCCAGAATTCTTCCGGAACCCCGCCTTGGCGATCAAGGGTAAGGCGTGGAACCAGCACGGACGAACACCCAGTGTATCCGTAACCCCGGCAGGCCCCGTTCTACGACCTGTGACCTACAGGGACGTTGTATTTACACCGCCCACCGAACACAGGGGGCGACCGCTTGCGGACACGCGACCGCTCGCGATCGGCGCAGCATACATTGGCTACCTCGAAGGGCTCGTCAGGGTCGCGGAGGAAATCTCCTGAGCAAGCTTCTCTATCTGCATCGCCAGATAGACCGCCTCCACAACCACGCGGGGGTCGGACGCAAACCGAAGCTCTGAAAACTCCGCTGCGCCAGCATCAATCATCCCGCCGGTAATTTCGATGCGTGGGAGCGCTGGCCTGTCATCGCTTGGATAAATCATTTTCCTAGGTATGTATAGTGTATAGTTAGGTGGATATTCCTAGGCCGTTGCTGTAAATTGCTCGAATCGGCCTTTCGGCCATCGCGGACGCCGGACTACCATCGTGCCCCTGTCTCACGGCCAACTCTGGAAGGCGATCGACGGGCTGGCCCGGCGGGAGGGGATCAGCGCCTCGGCGCTGGCCCGGCGGGCCGGGCTGGACGCCACCAGTTTCAATCCGTCGAAGCGGTTCGGACCGGGCGATCCGCCGCGGCCGCGCTGGCCGTCGACCGAGAGCCTCACCCGGATCCTGCACGCCACCGGCCTCTCGCTTGGAGAGTTCGCGGCGCTGGCCCATGACGCGCCGGAGCGGCCGTCGACCGTGCCGATGCTGGGCATGGCCCAGGCCGGGCAGGACGGCTTCTTCGACGACGCCGGCCTGCCGGTCGGCGAGGGCTGGGAACAGACCGAACTGCCGCGCCCGAAGGAGACGCTGCTGAGCCTGCGCATCACCGGCGACTCCATGGTCCCGCTGTACCGCGAGGGCGACCGGGTGATCGTCGATCGCGAGGCTTCGGACGTCCGCAAGGGCGACCGGGTGGTGGTGCGCACCACGGGCGGCGAGACGCTGGCCAAGGAGGTGGCCGGGCTGACCGCGCGCGCCGTGACGCTGGCGTCGGTCAATCCGGCCTATGAGACGCGGGTCGTGGCCCGCAAGGACATCGTCTGGATGGGCCGCATCCTGTGGGTCAGCCAATAGAACAAAGTGAAAGGGCCGCGCCTTGCGGAGCGGCCCTTCGACGCTGTGATCTATATCCTAGTTGGTCGTGACGTAGTGGGCGTTGACCCAGCCTCCGCCGGCGATCTGGACCCACTCGCCCTGCGAGCCGATGGCCGAGAACGGCTGGCCGGCCGACAGGCTGCCGACCTGGCGATAGCTGGTGCCCGGGCCCGAGCGGATGCGCAGGTTGGCGGTGGCGCGATAATCGCCGCCCCGGGCGTCCTGACGGGCGCGCTGCTGGTTGCAGCCGATGTAGGAGCCGGCCGCGGCGCCGGCGGCGGCGCCGGCCACGGCGCCGAGGGTGCGTTCGTTGTCCGAAACCTGGCTGCCGGCGACGCCGCCGATCAGGGCGCCGATGATGGCGCCGGTGCGCTGGCGGCCGCCGGGGGCGTCACAGTTGGTGATGCCGTTGGCCTGCTGGGCCATGGCGGCGGTGGGCAGGGCCGCGGGGGCCAGCGAGGCCAGCATGGCGGCCGAGGCCAGAGCGGCGGTGATCTTGTTCTTCGACATGGCTCATCTCCTGTCATCGAGTTGGTCGATGCAGGGGACAATGCGCCGCCCGAGGTGAAGGCTCCCCGTGGCGGCGCGTTATGTTCAGTTCATGTACGTTACCGCACGAACGCCGATCGGTCAGGCTTTCGCCAGTTCGCCGGCGGCGCCGTCGCGGATCAGCTGGATTGTCTGCGGCAGGCCGTAGATGGCCGCGAAGGAGCCAAAGCGCGGCCCCTGCGACGCCCCCAGCAGGACTTCGTACAGGGCCCCGAACCACGCCCGCAGCGGCTCGAAGGCGTGTTCCTTGCCGACGGCGTAGACCTCGGCCTGGATCAGCTCGCCGTCGGTCGTGTCGGCCGGCAGGGCCTTCAATCGCGTAGCCAGATCGAGCAGCGCCGCCTTTTCCCTGTCGTCAGGCAGACGGTAGGCCTTCGTCGGCTTCACGAAGTCCACGTAGTAGTTCAGCGCCCGGTCCATCAGCTGATCGAGCAGCGGCTCGTTCTGCGGAGTCGCCTCGGGCAAATACCTGGCGAAATAGGCCCACAGCTGCGCCTTCGACGAGGCGTTGGCCACCCCGACCAGATTGAGCAGCAGGGCGAACGAGACCGGCGAAGTGTGTCCAGGCGGATCGCCGGCGTGGATCGACCAGACGGCGTTGTCGATCCGCTTGGCCGGTTCCTGCGTCTTGTAGGCCTCGATGAAGGCGAGGTAGTCGTCGATGGCGCGGGGAATGACGTTGAAGTGCAGGCTCTTGGCCGACTTCGGGGACTGGAACATGTACCAGCTCAGGCTCTCGGGCGTGCCGTAGCGCAGCCATTCCTCCATAGTCAGGCCATTGCCCTTCGACTTGGAGATCTTCTTGCCCTCGACGTCGAGGAAGAGCTCGTAGTTGAAGCCCTCGGGCGGCACGCCGCCCAGGGCGCGGCAGACCTTGGAGCTCTCGCGCACGCTCTCGATCAGGTCCTTGCCCGACATCTCGTAGTCGACGTCCAGGGCGGTCCAGCGCATGGCCCAGTCGGGCTTCCACTGCAGTTTCACATGGCCGCCGGTGACCGGAACCTCGGTGCGGCCGCCCGCCGGATCGTCGAAGACGATCGTGCCCTTCGCCACGTTGCGCTCCAACGTCGGGACCTGAAGGACGTGGCCGGTGACCGGGCTGATGGGCAGGAAGGGCGAATAGGTCGCGCGCCGCTCCTCGCCGAGGGTCGGCAGCATGATGGCCTGCACCGCGTCGAACCGGTCCAGCAGGCGCAGCAGGACCTCGTCGAATCGGCCCGAACGATACTGTTCGGTCGAGGACAGGAACTCGTAGTCGAAGCCGAAGCCGTCGAGGAAGGCGCGCAGGCGGGCGTTGTTGTGGGCGCCGAAGCTGTCGTGCGTGCCGAACGGGTCGCGCACCACCGTCAGCGGCTTGTGAAGGTCCTCGATGAGCATCTCCCGGTTCGGGATGCCCTCGGGCGCCTTGCGCAGGCCGTCCATGTCATCGCTGAAGGCGACCAGACGCGTGGGCCAGTGGTCGCCGGTCAGGGCGCGGAAGGCGTTGCGCACCATGGTCGTGCGCGCCACCTCGCCGAAGGTGCCCATGTGCGGCAGGCCGGATGGGCCGTAGCCGGTCTCGAAGATTACAGGCCTTTGCAGCGCCTCGAAGGTGGCCAGCGCCTCGTCGGCCTTGCCGGCGTCGATCAGCAGCTTCGCGGCGTCCCGCTCGGCGTCCGACAGCCGCTTCTTCAGAACGTGGTTCAGAAGATTGCGGGCCTGTTCGAAGGGCCAGGACTTGGCCTCGCGCGCGAGGGTTTCGAGGTTCTGCAGCATGGGCGGGGTTTGGCGCGTCCCCGGTCCCGGGTCAACGGCGGCGGCCTCACTCGCCAGCCTGAGCCGCTCTGCGGGTCCTGCAGGGAGATCAAAATTTTTTTGGTGTTCCCAAGGCTTCGGGTCTTGCGCGCCGGCCGCCGAAATCCAGATTCCCGGTTGCCGGACCGGTGAGGTCCGGCCGCCCCCTAGAGGGGCGTCCTCATGATCATTCGCCAACCGGGCGGGATGGGATTGGGGAGCGGGTCCGACCCGCCGCGCTCATCCCGCCCCTTCAACAATGGAGGTACAGAGATGAATGTGCGCGATCTTGTGCCGTGGGGCCGGAACGATCACATGCCCGCCATGTCAGGCGCCGACGAGCCGGCCAACCCCATTCTGACGCTTCATCGCGAGATGAACCGGATGTTCGACGACGTTCTGCGCGGCTTCGACACGCCATTTACTGGCCTGTCCCGGATGAGCGGGCCGAGTCTCGATGTCGACGAGACGGACACCGAATACCGGGTCACCGCGGAGCTTCCCGGCCTCAGCAAGGATGATGTCGAGATCACCTGTCAGGACGGCGTGCTGAGCATCCGCGGCGAGAAACAGGGCGAGCGCCGCGAGGGGCGCGCCTTCAGCGAGCGCTGGTTCGGCCGTTTCGAACGGCGGGTGGCTCTGCCTGACGCCGACGACGGCCGGGCGCAGGCGTCCTTTCGTGACGGCCTGCTGACCATCACCCTGCCCAAGACGGAACGCGCCCGGGAGAAGGTACGGCGTATTCCGATCAACGACGCGACAGCCACGACGCACTGACGTGGCGCTGTCCGACGGAGCGCGGGGCTTCAACGCCCCGCGTGATCTGTCGCGCATCGCTAAA
>DASRXE010000056.1:0-13023 GCA_035654315.1 Brevundimonas sp. | reverse complement strand
TTCGATCTGGCTGACCGCCGCGGGCCGCAGCGCGCCGCCGGCCGAACACTCGAAGGCGATGGCCCGGGTCGAGGTCGTGCCCTGGTCGATGGCGAGGATCAGTCGGCTCATGCCCAAGGTCTAGAACCGCTCCGCGCAGAGTCAAACACGCCCCGGCGAAGCCGGAACCGAACGGACTCAGGCCACAGCCCGCTGGTTCATCACGAAGATCACCAAGGGGGCGCGAAGGGCACAAGGATGGATGAGCCGGGCGCAGGTCCCGTTGTGTCCTATGTGAATTCTTCGCGCCCTTCGTGATGAACCAGCCGCCCATCGGATCGACTCCGGAGGCCCGGCTTTCGCCGGGAAAGGCGGGCCGGTATGAGTACCGCATGCACACCGCCTCCTTCGCCGGCGTTCAGGACGCCGCCCGCCAGATCGCCGGCCACGCCGTTCGCACGCCGCTGATCGAAAGCCCGGCGCTGAACGCCCGCGTCGGCGGCCGCGTCCTGCTCAAGGCCGAAAATCTGCAGGTCGCGGGCGCCTTCAAATTCCGCGGGGCCTGGAACCGCATCAGCCGGCTCTCCCCCGACGAACTGAAGCGCGGGGTGGTGGCCTACTCCTCCGGCAACCACGCCCAGGCGGTGTCGGCGGCGGCCCGGATGATGGGGACCAGCGCCATCATCGTCATGCCCGCCGACAGCCCGACCGTGAAGGTCGAGGGGGTCCGGGCCTTCGGCGGCGAGGTGCGCCTGTACGACCGCTACAGCGAGAGCCGCGAGGCCATCGGCGAGGAGATCGCCGCCTCGAAGGGTTCGGTGCTGGTCCGACCGTTCGACGACCCCCTCGTCATCGAGGGACAGGGCACGATCGGTCTGGAGATCATCGACCAGGCCAAGGCGCTCGGTGTCGCGCCGCTGGATCAGCTGGTCTGCGGCGCCTCGGGCGGCGGACTGATCGCCGGGATCAACCTGGCCATGGCGGCCCTCGCCCCGCATGCGCCGGTGATCGCGGTCGAGCCGCGCGACTACAACGACATGCAGCTGTCGATCGCCGCCGGCGAGCGCCTGACCTATCCCCCGGCCCCTGGAACCATCTGCGACGCCCTGATGACCGACCGGCCCGGCGAGCTGACCTTCCCTATCAACCGCCGCGTCGACCGGGTCGAGACCGTCTCCGACGCCGAGGTGGCCGAGGCCGTCCGCTACGCTTTCCGCGTTCTCAAGCTGGTGGTCGAGCCCGGCGGCGCCGTTTCGCTGGCCGCCCTGCTGGCCGGCAAGGTCGAGACGCACGGCCGCGCCACGGCGATCGTCCTGTCCGGCGGCAACGTCGATCCGGCCCTGTTCTCGGCCATCATCGAGGATCGCTTCGATCCGGAAACCTGGGGGAAGACCGCATGAGCCGCACCGAACGCAAGGGCACGCCCACGCCCGTCGCCGACCTCCCCGGGCTGATCGGTCAGGAGATCGGCGTCAGCCGCTGGATCACCGTCGACCAGGCCCGCATCGACGCCTTCGCCGAGGTCACCGAGGACCGCCAGTTCATCCACATCGACCCGGAGGCGGCGAAGGCGACGCCGTTTGGCGGCGCCATCGCTCACGGCTTCCTGACCCTGAGCCTGCTCTCGGCCATGAGCTATGACGCCGTGCCGCCGCTGCAAGGGGTGGTGATGGGGGTCAACTACGGCTTCGACAAGCTGCGCTTCCTCGCCCCGGTGCTGGCCGGCTCGCAGGTCCGCGGCCGCTTCAGACTGCTCTCGGCCGAGGACAAGGGCGGCGGCCGCTGGCTGCTCAAGCATGAGGTCACGGTCGAGATCGACGGGGCGGAGAAGCCGGCCCTGATCGCAGAATGGCTGGGGATGCAGGTGGTGGGCTAGCTAGCCGCCGCCGATGCCCTCGACCACACGGCCCGATCCCTCGCAGGTCGGGCACGGCCGGTCGCCGACCAGGCCCGTGCCGTTGCAGCCGGGGCAGACGTTCTCGCCGGTCCCGGGCGTGCCGGGCTCGGCCTCGTCGCCGGGAGCGGGGGTGAGGGGCACCTCGGTCATGCGACGGTAACGCGCGGGCGAGGAGGAGGGTTCAGCCTTCGCCGAGGCACCTCAGCGCCACTTCCAGATTGCGCAGGCCGTCCTCGCCGGTGACCGCCGGCGGTTCGCCGGTGCGGATGGCGTGGGCGAAGGCTTCGAGCTCCTTCTTCAGCGGCTCGGCGGGCCAGCTCATGACGCCGCGGGTGGAATAGCTGCCGTCGGGCTGCTGGCCGAAATACTCGGTCACCTGCCGGGTCATCAGGTCGGCGACGACGAACTTGTTCTGGGTCGCCACCTGCAGGGTGCGCACCTTGTAGGGGGTGACCCAGTTGGTGGTGATGTGGGCGATGACTCCGTTCTCGAGCCGGAACTGCAGCAGGGCGGTGTCCTCGCGCTCGGCGCGGGTGCGGGCCAGTTGCGGCTGGACCTCGACGATCTCGCTGTCGGTCAGGTGGCGGATGATGTCGATGTCGTGCACCGCCAGGTCGATGACCACCCCGACCTCGCCCATGCGCGGCGGGAAGGGGCCGACGCGGGTGATCTGGATCGAGATGATGTCGTCGCCGTCGATGGCCCGCTTGACCGCGTCCACCGCCGGATTGAAGCGCTCGACCTGGCCGACCATCAGCACCCGGTTGTTGGCGCTGGCGGCGTCGATCATGCGGCGGGCGTCGGCCACGGTGGCCGCGATCGGCTTCTCGACCAGCACGTGCACGCCCTTCTCCAGCAGGGCGACGGTCAGGTCGGCGTGGGTGCGGTTCGGCGTAGCCACGACGGCGGCGTCCAGACCGGCGGCCACGAAGGCTTCGGCCGTCGTCACCGGGCTCGCCCCATAGGCGGCCGCGACGCCCTCGGCCGTCACCGCGTCGGGGTCGAAGACGTGGGTCAGCTCGATGTCGCGGATGTCGGTCAGGACGCGGGCGTGGTTGCGCCCCATGACGCCGGCGCCGGCGACGCCGAACTTCAGAACGGGCTCGTGAGTGGTCATGCGGATCAGCCCTTGAAGGAGGCGACGGCGGCGATGATGCGATCCTGCGTCGCCTCGTCCAGATCGGAATGCATCGGCAGGCTGATGACCCGGTCCTTGAGCCGTTCGGTGACCGGCAGCCCCTGCGGTCCGCGCGGATACATCTGATAGGCCGGCTGCAGGTGCAGCGGGATCGGATAATAGACGGCCGTCGGCACGCCCTGCTCCTTCAGATGGGCGGCGAGGCCGTCGCGGTCATCGTGCTCGATGGTGTACTGGGCCCAGTTGGAGACATTGCCGGCCGGCACGTCCGGAACCGCCGCCACATGCGGGCGCAGGCCCTCGTTGTAGCGGGCCGCGATGCGGTTGCGCCACTCGATCTCCTGCCCGAACACCTTCAGCTTCTCGATCAGCACCGCCGCCTGGATGGTGTCCAGCCGGCTGTTCAGGCCGATCCGCATATTCATGTATTTGGGATCGTGCTCGAAGGACTTGCCCTCCAGATCGCGCGCGACCGCCTTGCCGTGAACCCGGATGGAGTCGATCAGCTGGGCCAGGTCGTCGTCGTTGGTCAGCACCGCGCCGCCGTCGCCGTAGCAGCCCAACGGCTTGGCCGGGAAGAAGCTGGTGGTTGTGATGTCGGCCCACTTCAGCGGATGCTCGCCGCCGATGGTGCAGCCGAAACCCTGGGCTGAATCGCAGATCAGCTTCAGGCCGTATTTGTCGCAGATCGCCTTGATGGCCGGATAGTCCGCCGGCTGGCCGAACAGGTCGACGGCGATGACCACGCGCGGCTTCAGCCGGCCTTCCTTCAGCGTCGCCTCGATGGCCGCCTCAAGGTGGCCGGGGTCCATGTTGTAGGTCTTCGCATCGACATCGACGAACACCGGCTCGGCGTCGAACCATGGTACGATCTCGGCGGTGGCGGCGAAGGTGAAACTGGGCACGAAGACGGCGTCGCCGCGGCCGATGCTCCAGGCCATCAGCGGCAGGGCCAGGGCGTCGGTGCCGTTGGCGCAGCCCAGGGCGTGTTTCGCCTGTCCAAAGGCGGCGAGGTCGGCCTCGAACTGGCGCACCTGCGGCCCCATCACCCAGGCGCCGCCGGTCACCGCGTCCTGCACGGCGGCCTCGATCCGGCCATTGAGACGAAGGCGCTGGGCCTGAAGGTCGATGAAGGGAATGGTCATGTCGGGACGGTCTCCGATCGTGCGCGCGGGCACAGGCGGCGCGGGATCAACGCCTCGCCGAGAGGGGCGCTCCCTACCAAATCGTTCGCCGGGGCGCCAAATGACCGGGGGTCACTTCCCGTGACGGGTTGCAACGAAGCGGCGCGCCGGCGTATGCGCAGCGACCATGACATCCGGCGTTCCCGCCGTCTTCCTCGATCGCGACGGCGTCCTGATCGAGGATACCGGCTATCCCCATCTGGAAGAGCATCTGCGGCTGGTCCCCGGCGCGGCCGAGGCCGTGCGCCGGCTGAATGCGCTCGGCTATCTGTGCGTGGTGGTCACCAACCAGTCCGGCGTCGCCCGCGGCCTGTTCAGCGAAGAGCAGATGAAGGCCTTCAACGCCCTGCTGGTGCGCCGGCTGGCGGCGAAAGGGGCGGTGATCGCCGGCGTCTACGCCTGTCCCTTCCACGCCGAGGCGCTGGACGAGCGCTATCGGCACGCCGACCATCCGGACCGCAAGCCCAATCCGGGCATGATCCTGCGCGCCGTCGCCGAGCACCACATCGATCCGGCCCGGTCGTTCCTGATCGGCGACCAGCTCTCGGACCTCGAGGCGGCCCGCCGCGCCGGCATCCCCGGCTTCCGTTTCGAGGGCGGAAACCTGGATGATTTCGCAAAAGACCTGCTGGGCCATTGAAGGAATTCGTCCGGCGGTGAATTACTCCGGGCGACACCCCCGGAGCGCCGCATGACCCAGACCTTCGCCGACCGCCGCTGGACCAGTCCCGACGGACTCAGCCTCTACGCCCGGGATTACGCCGCCGCCCCGGGGGCCGCGAAGCTGCCCGTCATCGCCATCCACGGCCTGACCCGCAACTCGGCCGACTTCGAGACCCTCGCCCCGCTGATCGCCCAGAGCGGCCGCCGCGTGCTGGCCATCGACGTGCGAGGCCGCGGCCGGTCCGACCGCGCCCCCGATCCGATGACCTATCAGCCGCTGAACTACGCCCACGACGTGCTGGCCCTGATGGATCAGGCGGGCATCGCGCGCGCCGTCTTCCTCGGCACCTCCATGGGCGGGCTGATCACCATGGCGCTGGCCGCCATCCGCTCGAAGGTCATCGCCGCGGCCATCCTCAACGACGTCGGACCCGAGGTGGCGAAGGAGGGGCTGATGCGCATCGCCGCCTACTCCGGTCAGCCGGTCGACACCCCGACCTGGGCCGAGGCCGCCGCCTATGTGAAACAACACAACGCCATCGCCTTCCCGCACTATGCCGACGCCGACTGGGACGCCTTCGCCCGCCGCGTGTTCAAGATCGGCACGGAAGGATCGCCGGTGCTCGACTATGACCCGGACATCGCCGTGCCGATCAGGGCCGCCGGCCCCAAGGCGCTGGTCCCTAACCTGTGGCCGATGTTCAGCCGCCTGACCAGGGCCCGGCCGGTGCTGCTGGTGCGCGGCCAGACCTCCGACCTGCTCAGCGAAGCCATCGCCGCGAAGATGAGGAAGCGCGCGCCCAGGATGGACTATGTCGAGGTCCCCGGCGTCGGCCACGCCCCGATGCTCGACGAGCCCGAAGCCAAGGCGGCGATCTTTCCGTTTTTGGGGGAGGTGGACTGAAGTGATTGATGGTTAGTGATTGCCGATTCCCTGCGAGCGGAGGGGCGACGCCGTCAGGTCGGCTCCGCAGGCGCTGGCCAACCACTAGACCATTTTTGCTTCAGGTCGAATCGACCTGAATCCAAAAAATGGTCCAGTTCCAATGCGGAGCGAAATCTGAGCCGGGTTCGACTGTGTCCAACTCAACCGATTTCGCTCTAGTCACTAACCGCTAATCACTCACCCGGCACGTTCGCCTCAAGCTCGTCCAGCCAAACCCGGGCGGTCGAATCCGACGGCGCGCGCCAGTCGCCGCGAGGCGACAGCGATCCCCCCGTCACCACTTTCGGCCCGTTCGGAAGCGCCGACCGCTTGAACTGCGACGTCTGGAAGAAGCGCACCAGGAATTTCCGCAGCCAGTGTTTGATCGTGGCCAGATCGTATTCGATCTTCTCGGCATCCGGCGTCCCCGCTGGCCAGTCGCCGCGCGAGGCGTCCTTCCACGCTTGGTGGCAAAGGTACGCGACCTTGGACGGCTTCAGACCGTAACGGGTGACGTAGAACAGGAAGAAGTCGTTCAGCGCATACGGCCCGACCGTCCCCTCGGTCGACTGGATCTTGCCGTCGTCGGCCGGCACCAGCTCGGGTGAAATCTCCGTGCCGAGGATCCCGCGCAGGATCGGAACCACGTCAGCCCCCACGACCGCCCGGTCGGCCACCCAGCGGATCAGGTGCCGCATCAGCGTCTTCGCCACCCCGCCGTTGACGTTGTAGTGGCTCATATGGTCGCCGACGCCGTAGGTGGCCCAGCCCAGCGCCAGCTCCGACAGGTCGCCGGTGCCGAGCACGAAGGCCTTGTTCTGGTTGGCCAGGCGGAACAGGTAATCGGTGCGCAGCCCCGCCTGCACGTTCTCGAAGGTGATGTCGTGCACCGGCTCGCCCCTGGCGAACGGATGGCCGATGCCCTCCAGCATGGTCATGGCGGTGGGCTTGATGTCGATCTCGGCGCCGGTCACGCCCAACGCCTTCATCAGGGCCCAGGCGTTCGACTTCGTGCCCTCCGAGGTGGCGAAGCCGGGCATGGTGTAACCGAGGATGCCCGACCTCGGGAGGGCCAGCCGGTCGAAGGCGCGGCAGGCGACCAGCAGGGCGTGGGTCGAATCCAGCCCGCCCGAGACGCCGATGACGATGCGCTCGCCATTGGTCGCCTTCAGCCGCCGCATCAGCCCCTGCACCTGGATGTTGAAGGCCTCGTAGCAGTCCTGATCCAGCCGCGCCGCGTCGTCGGGCACGAAGGGGAAGCGGTCGAGGGGGCGGATCAGGTCGCCCGTCGCCGGCGTCCCGCGCGCCTCGAACAGCACCCGCTCGAACAGATAGCCGTCCAGTTCGTCGCGGGCGCAGTCGGCGAAGGTGCCGTTGCGCAGCCGGTCCAGCCCGATCCGCTCCACGTCGATGTCCGCCACGGTCAGATGGCTCTCCAGCGCGAACCGTTCGCCGTCGGCCAGCCGCGCGCCGAGCTCGTGGATCGTCGCCTGCCCGTCCCAGGCCAGGTCGGTGGTGCTCTCGCCCCAGCCCGAGGCGGCGAAGACATAGGCCGCCATGGCCCGCGCCGACTGGCTGGCGCACAGCAGGGCCCGCTCCTCCGCCTTGCCGATCAGGATGTTCGAGGCGGACAGGTTGAGCAGGATGCGCGCGCCCGACAGCGCCTGCCGCGTCGAGGGCGGCAGCGGCGCCCAGTAGTCCTCGCAGATCTCGACCCCGAAGACGAAGCCGGGCCGGTCCGGCGCCTCGAACACCAGGTCGGTTCCGAACGGAACCTCCTCGCCCGCCAGCGTCAGATCGCCGTCGCGGCTCGACACGTCGCCCCCGGCCGAGAACCAGCGCTTCTCGTAGTATTCCCGGTAGTTGGGCAGGTATGTCTTGGGGATCACCCCAAGAATTCGGCCGTTCCCCAGCACCACGGCGCAGTTGTAGAGCCGGTCTTCCCGGCGCAGCGGGGCGCCCACGACGGCCACGACGCCGCTCTCGGCCGTCAGCGCCGCCAGCCGCGCCACCTGCCGCTCGACCTCGTCCAGCAGCGCGCCCTGCATCACGAGGTCGTCGATGGCGTAGGCGCTCAGCGACAACTCCGGGAAGACGAGCAGGTCCACGCCCTGAGCCCCCGCCTGCTCAATCAAGGCCGCATGCTCGTCGGCGTTGGCCACGGGATCGGCCGTATGAACCACCGGCGTGGCCGCGGCCACGCGGACGAAGCCGTGGGTGGTGGGGGAGTGGAAGGCTGTCGTAGGCAAAGGCGTTGTTCCTGGCTCAAGGCTTTCTAGCCTGACAACGCGCGGCGGTCACGGATGGTGGCCTCGCTCCCACGACAGCGCGTGACGCGCCCGCTTCGCCCCGCTAAAGCCAACCCTATGAACGACGCGCCGAAAAAGGGCTGGCTGTCCCGCCTGAGCGAGGGCCTGTCCCGCTCCTCCAAACAGATGACCGAGCAGGTCGTCGCCGCCTTCGTCAAGGAACCCCTGTCCGAGGCCGCCCTCGAAGGCCTCGAGGAGCACCTGCTCGAGTCCGATCTCGGCCCGGCCGCGACCGACCGCATCGTCGCCCGCTTCCGCGACCTGCGCTTCGGCGCCGGGGCCAATGAGCGCGAGGTCAAGGAGGCGCTGGCCGAGGCCGTCGCCGCCGAGCTGGTCACGCACGAGGCCCGCTACGAACCGCTGGACGGGCCGAAGCCCTTCGTCACCCTGTTCGTGGGGGTCAACGGCTCGGGCAAGACCACCACGCTCGGCAAGATCGCCGCCGACCTGACCGGTCAGGGGGCGAAGGTGATGATCGTCGCCTGCGACACCTTCCGCGCCGCCGCCCGCGAACAGCTCAAGGTCTGGGCCGAACGCGCCGGGGCGACCTTCGAGAGCCGCCGCGACGGGGCCGACCCCGCCGGCCTCGCCTTCGACGCCTACACCCGCGCCCGCGCCGAGGGTTACGACGTGGTCCTCATCGACACCGCCGGCCGGCTGCAGAACAAGTCCGCCCTGATGGACGAACTGCTCAAGATCGTCCGGGTGCTGAAGAAGATCGACCCGGACGCCCCGCACGAGACCCTGCTTGTGCTCGACGCCACCGTCGGCCGCAACGCCCTGGCGCAGGAGCAGATCTTCGGCCGCACCGCCTATGTCTCCGGCCTGGTCATGACCAAGCTGGACGGCACCGCCCGCGGCGGCGTGCTGGTCCCCGTCGCGCAGGCGTCGGACGCCCCGATCAAGCTGATCGGCGTCGGCGAGGGGATCGACGATCTGCAACCGTTCGACGCCCGGGCCTTTTCACGTTCGCTGGTGGGGCTTGAGGACTGACGCATGACTGAGCCCGCGCCCCCGGCGCCGAAGGAATCGAACCTGCGCCAGCTGATCGACTTCAGCGGCCTGCTGGCCTTTGGCCTCGCCTTCCTCGTCTTCCGTCTGCGCGGCGTCGACGGTGACGCCGCCCTGGTCAACGCCACCTGGTTTCTGGTCGCCGGTTCCGCCGTCGGCGTCGCCGTCGGCCTGATCGTCGAGAAGCGGCTGGCGCTGCTGCCGCTGCTGGTCGGCGGCTTCGCCCTCGTCTTCGGCCTGCTGACCCTGTTCACCGGCGACGGCCTGTGGGTCAAGCTCAAGGTCACCATCCTCAACGCCTCGCTCGCCGTCGCCCTCATCGGCGGGCTGGCGCTCGGCAAACAGCCGCTGCGGGCCCTGCTCGGCACGGTCATTCCGATCAACGACCGGGCGTGGCGCATCCTGACCTTCCGCTACGGCCTGTTCTTCCTCTGCGTCGCCATCGTCAACGAGCTGGTGCGCAGCGAGGCGCTGGTCGGCTGGGCGGCGCAGCGCATCGGCCGCGGCGACGTGGATCCGGCCGACGTCTGGGTTAGTTTCCGCGGCGTCCTGTGGATCGCCTCGTCGGTGTTCGGCCTGTCCCAGATTCCGCTGATCATGCGCAACCTGACCTCAAGCGACAAACCCGTCGACCCGATGGCCCCGGCCGAGCCCGACCGGGCGCCCTGACAGGGCCCGGATCGTTCGTCGTCAAACCGTAAAGCGCGGCTGCTACCCATGCGGTGAAGCCGAGGGGATACGGTTCGATGGTCAAATCCGGAAACAAGGCCCGACGCGGCGGTCTGGCGGGGTCGCCGAGTCATCTGATGCACCGCGCCCTGCAGCTGGCGCTCGACATCTATGCGGACGAGGTCGGCCCCGACGGCCTGACCCAGCGGCAGTTCGCGGTGCTCGAATCGGTCTCTCAAAAGTCAGGCCTGACCCAGACCGATCTGGTCCGCGCCACCGGCATCGACCGCTCGACCCTGGCCGACCTGGTGGCCCGCATGACGGCGAAGGGCCTGCTGGAGCGCGAGCGCTCGACCCTCGACGCCCGCGCCAAGGCGGTGCGGCTGTCCGCCGCCGGCCAGGCCGCCCTCGACGCCGCCCGCCCGCGGGCCGAGGCCGCAGACAAACGCATTCTCGCCCTGCTGCCCAAGGGAAAGCGCGACGGCTTCCTCGCCCGCCTCGCCGATCTCGCCGGCGCCGCCGACGCGGCCCCCGAGGCGGCCAGGGCGCAGGCGAAAGCCGCCAAAAAAGCCGCCAGGCTGGCGAAAAAGGCCGGCAAGCCGTCGAAGCTCAAGCTGGTCGAGCCGGCCTAAGAAGCCGTCTCCCGATGGGAGAAGGCTTGAGCGCACGACGGCATCGCCGTCGTCCTCGCGCGAAAGGGTGAGGGTCGACCGCCACGGGGCGGCTTCGCCGCTTCACCCAGCCGACCCTCATCCGACGGGGCTCCGCCCCGCCACCTTCTCCCATTGGGAGAAGGGCTCTGATCCCTCAATCCATCAGCTGCTGGCTCAGATACACATAGTGCCGCGCCCAGCGCCGGGCGTTGGCCACCGGGTCGGCGTCGTTGGAGTGGCCGCCCGCCGTCTCCTCGTAATAGAGGTGGTCGTGGCCCATCTCGCCCAGCCGCGCCGCGAATTTGCGCGCGTGGCCGGGATGCACCCGGTCGTCGCGGGTATTGGTGGTGATGTAGACGCGGGGATACTCCGCGTCCGGACGAAGCTGCTGATAGGCCGAGTAGCGGGCGATGTACGCCGCCTCCTCCGGGATGCGCGGATCGCCGTACTCGCCGATCCACGACGCCCCGGCGGGCAGTTCGTGATAGCGCAGCATGTCGATCAGCGGGCTCTCGATAACCGCCGCGTTGATCAGCTCCGGGTGCTGCGTCATCGCCACCGAGGTCAGCACCCCGCCGTTCGAACGGCCGTAGATGCCGGTCCGGCGCGGACTGGTGATGCCGCGCGTGTGCAGGTCGCGCGCCACCGCCGCATAGTCGTCGAAGGCCAGCTGCCGGTTCTCCTTGAGCACCGCCTGGTGCCATTCCGGCCCGAACTCGCCGCCGCCGCGGATGTTGGCGTTGACGTAGACGCCGCCGTTCTCGAGCCACAACTTGCCCATCTCGGGAATGTAGGCCGGCGGCTTCGACACCTGGAACCCGCCGTAGCCGTAGATGATCGTCGGCGCCGAGCCGTCCAGGGCCAGATCGCGCGGCCGCACGACGAAATAGGGAATCTTCGTCCCGTCCGACGACGTCGCCTCGAACTGCTCGACCACGTGGGTCGAAGCGTGGAAGCGGGCGGGGGCGGAGCGGAGGGTCTCGGCGGTCAGGTCATCGACCGTGGCGAGAGACAGGGTCGACGGCGTCAGGAAACCCTCGACCGAATAGAAGACGCGGTTGGTCTTCTTCGAGGAATCGCCGAGATGCACCGAAACGTTCTCGGGCACGGTCAGGGCCTGGTCGTGCCAGCCGCTCTGTCCGCGCTCGAACACCCTAAGGCCGCCGCGTACATTGTCGTAGACCGTCGCCGTGATCCGGTCGTCCGTGACGGCGACCTCCTCGATCGACTGGCGGGCGCCCGGCGTGAAGAGCACATCGCCCGACACCGCGCCGCCACCGGTCAACTCGTCGAGGGCGACGACGACCAGCGAGCCGGCTGCGACGCCGCCGTTGAGCGTGGTCCAGGGCTCTTCCGGCGTCACCACGAGGCTGCCGTTCATGGCGCCGCGCACCGAAGCCCGTTCCGGCAAATCCAGCTTCACCGGACGCCCGTCCGTCAACGCCCAGGTTTCTGATCGGAAGGTGTCCAGCGGACGATTGATGAGGACCGCGAGGATTTCTCCAGCACCATTGCGGTACACGCCCGGGCTCACCCCATACCCGCCGTCGCCGATGTCTCCGCGATAGACCTCCGGCGCCTGCGCCAGCGTCTGGCCGCGCTTCAGCGACTTGACGATGAAGGGATAGCCGCTCTCGGTCAGCGTGTTGGGCCCGAAGTCCGTGGCCACCAGCAGGGTGTCGCGGTCCAGCCATTCGATGCGGTGCTTGCCCTCGGGCAGGGCGAAGCCTCCGTTCACGAACGATTTCGAAGGAATGTCGAACTCGCGCACCACCACGGCGTCCTTGCCGCCGTCCGAGAGGTAGACGAGGCAGCGGGTCTCGTCGGGCGCGAGGCAGTCCGCGCCCTTCCACACCCAGTCCCTGCCCTCGGCCCGCGACAGGGCGTCGATGTCGAGCAGGGTCTCCCACCGCGGGTCGTCCGAGCGGTAGGACTCCAGCGTCGTCCGCCGCCAGATCCCCTTCGGGTTCTGCGCGTCCTGCCAGAAGTTTCCAATGCCGTCGCCGAGGAAGCTCGGGCTCGGGATGCGGTCGGTGGCCGACAGGATGTCGAAGGCCTGCTGGCGGAAGGTCTCGTAGCGCGGATCGCCCTCCAGCGCCGCCAGCGCCTTGCGGTTCGACCCGGCCACGAAGGCCATGGCCTCGGCCCCCTCGACCTCTTCCAGCGCCAGATGATCGTCGGCGGCGCGCACCCCGGCGGGGCTCAGGTCGGCGGGAAGGTGCGGCGGCGGGGCGGCCGGCGCCGGCTCCAGCGGTCCCTGCACCATGTCGGGCGCCAAGCCGTAGATCGCCTCTTGAGACGGACTCGAAGCGCAGGCGGCCAGCAGCAGGGCCGGGACGGCGGCGGACATCAGGATGAGCGTCTTCATGCGGGCGGCCTTGTTTGCGTCATTCGGGATCAGTCTGGGCCGAGCAGCCCTGCGTGGCCAGCCAGGCGAGGGCGCGGGGCAGAGTCTGGTCGTCGGGCGTGGCTTCGTCGGGGACGAGCGGCCCGGTCACGAAGTCGCCGTCGCCGTCGTGGGCCCCGGTGGTGGTGATCAGCAGCCGCGCGCCGTCGGGCAGGCGGTGAACGATGTTGGCGGTCGTCAGCCCGGCG
>DASRXE010000055.1:0-9382 GCA_035654315.1 Brevundimonas sp. | reverse complement strand
CTTCCAGCCCCGGCTTCGGCGCCTACAGCCCATTGTTTTCCCGTGGCTTTTCCCCGCCGGCTTGCCTGTAACTTGACATTAATGCGGAACACCTAGAGAACATCTGCAAGGTTTGCGCTTTGTTCTGAAGGGGCCGGCGATGCTTACCCGCAAGCAGCACGAATTGCTCATGTTCATCCATGAGCGGATCAAGGAGACCGGCGTCTCCCCGTCCTTCGACGAGATGAAGGAGGCCCTGGACCTGGCGTCCAAGTCGGGGATCCACCGGCTGATCACCGCGCTGGAGGAGCGCGGCTTCCTGCGCCGCCTGCCGCACCGGGCGCGGGCGCTGGAGGTGGTCAAGCTGCCCGAACAGGCGACGGCGTCGCGCGGCCGCCAGCCGTTCCGACCCGACGTCATCGAGGGCGGCGGCCGGCCCTTCGCCGCCGAGCCCGCCAATGACACCCGCGAACTGTCGGTCATGGGCAAGATCGCCGCCGGCACGCCGATCGCCGCCATCGAGCACGAACAGGCCCGGTATCCGGTGCCTGAGACCATGCTGGGGGCCGGTGAGCACTACATGCTCGAGATCGAGGGCGATTCGATGATCGAGGCGGGAATCCTCAATGGCGACCTGGTGATCATCAAATCCTCCGACACCGCCACCTCGGGCGACATCGTCGTCGCCCTGGTCGAGGGCGAGGAGGCGACGCTGAAGCGGCTGCGCCGGAAGGGCGGCTCCATCGCGCTGGAGCCGGCCAACCGCAACTACGAGACCCGCATCTTCGGACCGGACCAGGTCGAGGTGCAGGGCAAGCTGGTCGGCCTCATCCGCCGCTATCACTGACACGGGACCACGGCCGCTCGCCGCGCACCTGCGCCGACCAGACGGCGCGCCAGCGGTTGGCCGACGGCGGGCCTTCCCGCCACAGTTCGACCGCTCCACCACGGGCGTAGTCGACGCCGTCCAGCACCAGCTTGCCCTCGCATGACGCTGGAAGGACGGCCACCGGCGCGCGCACGCTGACCACGGGCGCGGACACGCAAAGGGCGTCGACCTCTTCCAGCGACGGCGCGCGCCTGCCCCACCACATCGCGAGCGGTCCCGTCCCGGGCGTCGCGGGCGCGCAGGAAAAGCGGGTGCAAGCCCAGCCTTCGTCCGGCGGTTCGCCCGGTATCACCCCGCGGCGGCGCGACCAGACGTCGACGGCGAACTGGCGCACGCCTGGGCGGGCCACAACCGCCTCTCCCGCCTCGACCCACGCGGCGTTGGTCCCGCCGTCGCCGATCCACAAGTCAGGCGTCGGCGCGCGCGGCCACAGCATCACCGCCGCCGCGAACGGCAGGCCGAGCCAGCGCAGCGGCCCGCGCCACAGGCAGCAGAACAGGATTCCGACAAAGGCGATCGGCAGCACGTAATCCGGGGCGCTGGCGATGGTCCGGACCGCGCCGGGCAGGCCCGCCGTCCACGTCCCGATCGCCAGCATCAGCTCGATGCCTCGAGCCGCCAGCCACAGGAAGGGCGCGCCCAGTCCCAGCGGCTCCAACAGGCCGCCGAGAGCCAGGGCCGGCATGATAAGGAAGTCGGACACCGGCGCCGTCGCCAGATTTGCAGCCAGCCCGTACATGGCGGTTCGGTTGAAATGCTGCATGGCGAACGGGCCGGTGGCGGCTCCGGCGACGAGACTGGCGAGGATGGCCGCGCCGACCCAGGCTGCGCTGCGCTGGACGATCAGGATGGGCCAGGGCGCGGAGATCTCGCGCGGACGGACCGGCCAGGCCTCGACCAGCGCGACCAGCGCGGCAGTGGCCGCGAACGACATCTGGAAGCCGGGCGTGACGATCGCCTCGGGCTGCAGCAGCAGGACCACGAAGGCCGCGACCGCCAGCGCATGCATGGTGATGGCCTGCCGGTCCAGCAGGATGGCGAGGAAGGCGATCGAGGCGGTGATCGCCGCGCGCTCGGCCGGGGGCGGCGCGCCGGAGACGACGAGATAGGTCCCCACCGCCAGCAGACCCGCCCACGCCGCCACCTTCTTGCCCGGCACGCGCAGCGCCAGCCACGGCCAGGCGGCGACCAGCAGGCGCGCCAAAAAGAAGGCGAAGCCGCCGACGACGGCCATGTGCAGGCCCGAGATCGACAGGATATGAGCCAGTCCGGAATCGCGCATGACGTCGACGTCGGCGGGATCGAGCCAGGCTTCGTGCCCCGTGGTCATGGCCGCTGCGACACCGCCGGCGCGCTCGCCCTGTCGCGCCACGATCCGCCTGGCGAGATCATAACGCAGTCCGTTGACCGCCATCGCCGCGCGCAGGCTCGCGGGCGGCTCAGGCAGGTAGGCGGGCCGCGTTTCCCCCAGACCGAACACCACCCCGCCCATGGATTGAAAGAAGGCGTTGCGGCCGAAGTCGTAGGCGCCCGGACTGGCGGGAGCGGGTGGCGGATTGACGATGGCGAACAGGCGGATGGCGTCTCCGGGCTCGGGCGCGACTCCGCGCACGGTGGCCCGCAAACGCTCCGGCGTGTCCTCCGGGGCAAGGCCGCGGACCCGGACGGGCGCGATCACCACCCGGGGACCCGCGGCGCCGGGGCTGTCGACGTCGACGACCCAGCCCTCGACCACGGTGGGCTCGTCCAGGCTTGGGGCGATCGGCGCGGTGACGGCGTCGGTGCGCAGTTTGGCCACGGCGACGCCGAGGGCGAAACAGGCGAGCAGCATCAGCGGCAGGGTCCAGGCGCGGACCAGGTTCAGCCGCCGCGCGCCGAGCCAGGCCGTGCCGGTTGCTGCAGCGAACAGCAGCAGCGGCCAGGCCGCCGGCTCGGTCTTCAGCGAGAAGTAGACGGCGCAGCCGCCGCCCAGGGCCACCGGGGCCCACAGCCGCCAGCGCAGCGTCTGGGCCGGGATCTGCGCGCGCAGAAACTCGATGATGCGCGCGCGAGCACTGTGCATGGCCGGAGCGGGCGGTATAACGCCCGCCATGACCTCCCCGTCCAATTCCGCGCCCGAAGTCGTCACC
The DNA here is from genome assembly GCA_035654315.1 of Brevundimonas sp. Taxonomy (GTDB): domain Bacteria; phylum Pseudomonadota; class Alphaproteobacteria; order Caulobacterales; family Caulobacteraceae; genus Brevundimonas. Next base: position 6,385 of record DASRXE010000055.1, on the reverse strand, counting down.
CGCTTCGCCCCCTCGCCAACCGGTTTCCTGCACATAGGCGGCGCTCGCACCGCCCTTTTCAACTATTTGTATGCGAAGCGCCACAACGGGAGGTTCGTGGTGCGCGTCGAGGACACCGATCGGGAGCGCTCGACCGAGGCGGCCGTGCAGGCGATTTTCGACGGCCTGAGCTGGCTGGGCCTCTTCGCCGATGACGAGCCCGTGTTCCAGCACGCCCGCGCCGAGCGGCACCGCGAGGTCGCCGAAATCCTGCTGGAGAACGGCCACGCCTATCGCGATTTCCTGACCGCCGAGGAGACCGGCGCCCTGCGTGACGCCGCCAAGGCCGAGGGGCGCCCCTTCGAATCGCCGTGGCGCGACCGCACGCCGACGGTCGATGACCTGGCCCGACCGCACACGGTGCGTTTCCGCCGCCCGGCGGAGACCGCCGTGGTCGTCGAGGACGCGGTGCAGGGGACCGTGCGCTGGGATTCGGCGTCGCTGGACGATCTGGTCATCCTGCGCTCCGACGGCGCGCCGACCTACAATCTGGCCGTGGTGGTCGACGACCATGACATGGGCGTGACCCACGTGATCCGTGGCGACGATCATTTGAACAACGCCGCGCGCCAGAGTCTGATCTACGACGCCCTCGGCTGGACCCGCCCGACCTTCGCCCACATCCCGCTGATCCACGGACCGGACGGCGCCAAGCTGTCGAAACGGCACGGGGCCAAGGCGGTGCACGAGTACGCCGAAATGGGTTACCTGCCCGAGGCGATGCGCAACTATCTGGCCCGGCTGGGCTGGGCCCACGGCGACGACGAACTGTTCTCGGACGAACAGGCGGTCGAATGGTTCGACCTGGGTGGTGTCGGCAAGGCGCCGGCCCGGCTGGACTTCGACAAGCTGGCGCACGTCAACGCCCACTGGATCCGGCTCGCCGACGATGATCGCCTGGCCAAGCTCACGCTGGACGTCCACCTGGCGCGCGGCCATGCCCTCGGACCTGACGATGAGGCCCGCCTGGCCCGGGCCATGCCCTTCATAAAGGATAGAGCGAAGACCACGCTCGAACTGGCCGACCAGACCGCCTTCGCATTGAAGCCTCGGCCGATCGCCATCGACGCCAGGGGCCGGGACCTGCTGGGCGGAGAGGCCGGCGAGCGGATCGCGCGGCTGCGCGACCGGCTGGCGCTGTTCGAGAGCTGGGACGTTTTCGCCCTGGAGGCCGAGCTCAAGGCCTTCGCCGAGGAAGAAGCCGTCGGCTTCGGCAAGATCGGTCCGGCCGCCCGCGCGGCCCTGACGGGGGGCTCCACTTCACCCGATATCGCGAAAACGTTGGCGGCTCTGGGCCGGGAAGAGAGCCTCGGCCGTTTGAATGATGCGCTGCAACAGACTATCTGAACTCCGTACCGAAACACGACCCGCCGCCTCCCCGCGCGAGGCCGCCGTCTGACCAAGGGGCTTATATGACTGAACTCGCCAAATCCGCCGGCTCGGCCACCCTCACCTACGGCGACAAGTCCGTAGATCTGCCGGTGCTGTCGGGTTCGACCGGCCCCGACGTGATCGACATCCGCAAGCTGTACGGCGCGACCGACGCCTTCACCTACGATCCCGGCTTCACCTCGACGGCGGCCTGCGAGAGCGGTCTGACCTTCATCGACGGCGACAAGGGCACGCTCCTGCACCGCGGCTACCCGATCGATCAGCTGGCCTCACGATCCAATTTCGTCGAGGTCTGCCACCTGCTGCTGCACGGCGAGCTGCCGACCGCTTCGGAATACGAAGCCTTCGAGCGCAACATCACCATGCACACGATGCTGCACTCGCAGTTCGACCGTTTCTTCGAAGGGTTCCGTCGCGACGCCCATCCGATGGCGATCATGGTGGGCACAGTCGGGGCGCTGTCGGCGTTTTATCATGACAGCCTGGACATCCATGACCCGGTGCAGCGGAACATCTCGGCTATCCGGCTGATCGCCAAGATGCCGACCATCGCGGCGCGGGCGTACAAATATCATATCGGCCAGCCGTTCATCTCGCCGCGCAACGATCTGAACTACGCCGAGAATTTTCTGCGCATGTGCTTCGCCGTTCCGGCCGAGGACTATGTGGTCAATCCGGTGCTGGCCCGAGCCATGGACCGCATCTTCATCCTGCACGCCGACCACGAGCAGAACGCCTCGACCTCGACGGTGCGGCTGGCCGGTTCGTCGGGCGCCAATCCGTTCGCCTGTATCGCCGCCGGCATCGCCTGTCTGTGGGGCCCGTCGCATGGCGGGGCCAACGAAGAGGCGCTGAACATGCTCAAGGAGATCGGCACGCCGGACCGCATCCCCGAGTTCATCGAGGGTGTAAAGGCCAAGAAATACAAGCTGATGGGCTTTGGCCACCGGGTCTACAAGAACTACGACCCGCGCGCCAAGGTGATGCAGGAAAGCGCCCACGAGGTGCTCGAGGCGGTCGGCGATCCCAACGATCCGCTGCTGCAGGTGGCGCGCGAACTGGAGCGGGTGGCGCTGAACGACGAGTATTTCATCGAGCGCAAGCTGTTCCCGAATGTCGACTTCTATTCCGGCATCACCCTGTCGGCGATGGGCTTCCCGACCTCGATGTTCACGGTGCTGTTCTCGCTGGCGCGCACGGTCGGCTGGATCGCCCAGTGGCAGGAGATGATCGGCGACCCGACCCAGAAGATCGGCCGCCCGCGCCAGCTCTACACCGGTCCGACGGAACGGGACTACGTGCCGATCCAGAACCGGGGCTGAAGCCCCCGGACGCCCGGGACAAGAGGCTCTCGCCCGTTACATTTCGGGCGAGACATCCGTTACAACGGGCCCGGGACAAGCGGGACCAATTCCGCGACATGCGAGACACCAAGGACGCCGGGGCGAATGCTCCGGCGTTTTTCTGTTCGGGAGCCGAGACTCAGGCGTCAGCTTTCGCCGCGATCACCCTGAGCACCGCGTCCGCCGCGATCTCGGACGGATCGCGTCCCTCGCGGCCCATCAGGTCCAGCGCCGCCGTCTGCCGCGCGGCCTGATCGGCCCGCGCTTGCGGGTCAGCGAGAAGGCGCCCGACCTCGGCGGCGAGCTTTTCGGGCGTGGCGTCGTTCTGGATAAGCTCGCGGGCGATCTCCTCGTCCGCGGCGTGGTTGAACAGGGTCGCGTATTTGCCGGTGAAGAACGGCTTCATGATCGCGTAGCTGAGCGGCTGGAATCGATACGAGATGACCATCGGCGCGCCGGCGAGGGCCAGTTCGGTGGAGACCGTGCCGCTGGTCGCGAGGGCGACGGTGGCGGCCTTCATGGCGGCGTACTTTTCCGACTCCGGAACCAGATGGGCCCGGAACGGCCAGGCGGCGACCCGCGCAGTGACGTCGTCGGCCACGGCGCCGGCGGCGGCGACGGCGACCTCCAGCGTCGGGTCGGCCCGCTTGAGCCGGGCCACGGCGGCCTCATAGACCGGCGTCATCAGTCGGATCTCGGACGGGCGGCTGCCCGGGAGGACCAGCAGCAGGGGCGCCTCGGCGGCGATGCCGCGCGAGGCCAGGAAGGCGGCGGGATCGGCCCCGCTCATATTGACGTGCAGGGCCTGCGAACCCACGACCGTCGTCGGCAGGCCCTCGCGCTCGAACCACGGCGCGTCGAAGGCGTAGAGGGCCAGCAGGTGGTCGACCGAGCCCGCCAGCGTCTTCGCCCGGCCCGGCCGCGAGGCCCAGACCTGCGGGCCGACGTATTTAATCAGCGGCGTGTCCGGCAAGGCGGTTCGCAGCGCCCTGGCCACGCGGATGGTGAAGCCCCAGCTGTCGATCAGGACCACGGCGTCCGGTCGTTCGGCCACGGCGAGCGCGACGGTGTCCGCCACCCGGCGCTTGACCACTCGATAGGCCTTGAGGCCTTCCAACCAGCCCAGCACCGACAGGTCGGTGATGTCGAACGGGCTGGCCACGCCGGCCTCGGCCATTTTTGCTCCGCCGACGCCGACGAAGGCCACGTCCGGGCCAAGCCGGGCCTTGAGCGCGTGGGCGAGCCCGGCGCCGAGCGCGTCGCCGGAAGCTTCGGCCGCCACGAGCATGATCTTCAGCGCGCGGCTCATAGGGTCTCGCCCCAGACGAACAGGCCGAGCCGGTCGGCGGCCTCGACGATGGCGGGGTGGTCGATCAGGATCAGCTTGCCCGCCACGCCGCCCACGCCGGCCAGCCCGGCGGCGGCGGCCAGTTCGATGGTGCGCGAGCCCATCACCGGCATGTCGACGCGCAGGTCCTGGATCGGCTTGGGCGCCTTGCCGAGCGCGCCCTTGCGATTGGAGGACGCGCCACGCAGGTCGGCAGGTAGGCCCGCGACCCGGGCCAGCATGGCGTCGGTGCCCTCCTGGGCCTCCACGGCCAGCACCAGGCCGTCGCAGACGACCGCGCCCTGCCCGATATCAAGTTCTCCGGCCTTTTCCGCGACATGAAGCGCTTTCTTCAGGTCCTTCAGCTGTTCCGGCGTCGGCGCGATCGCCCCCAGAGCGCCGGCCGGAAGGGTTTCTCCGCCGAGAATGTCGTCGGCCCCGTCGACCGTGTAGCCCTCGGCTTCGAACACCGAGAGGATCTTGCGCAGCAGGGCGTCGTCGCCCTTGGTCGCCGCGGCGACGATGCCGGGCAGCAGGGTCGCGCCCTTGAGGTCGGGCTTCAGGCTCTTGAAATCGGGCCGGTTGACCGTGCCGGCGAAGCAGACCGCGTCGCAGCCCGCCTTCTTCAGCGCCGCCAGCACGCGGCCGATCTCGGCCAGGCCGGCGTCGACCCCCGGATAGCGGGCCAGGTGAGGATCGGCGAAACCGGCCAGCCGGACCACGAACACCGGCCGGCCCTCGGCCTCGCAGCGGGCGGCGACGGACAGCGGCAGGGCGCCGCCGCCCGCGATCAGGCCCAGCTTGCTCATTCGCCCGGCAGGCAAAGCGGACGTTTGCCGTCCTCGCGGATGAAGGCGACGATCTCCATGATCTCCGGCAGGTCGGCGTAGTCGTTCGCCACGGCCCCGAGCCGGTCGGCGAAGGTCCCCTGCCCCTCGAACAGGTCGCGATAGGCCGCGAGCAGGCGGCGAATCTCGGCCTTGCCGTAGCCCTTGCGCTTGAGGCCGATCAGGTTGAGGCCGTGCAGCTGGGCGTGATTGCCCCAGGCCGAGCCGTAGGGGATGACGTCGCGGGTCACCGCCGCCAGTCCGCCAACGATGGCCCCCTGCCCCACCCGTCCGAATTGGTGCACGGCGCACAGGCCGCCGAGGAAGACCCGGGAGCCGACGCGCGAATGCCCGCCGAGGGTGGCGTGATTGGCCATGGTGACGTTGTCGCCGACGATCGCGTCGTGGCCGACATGGGCGCCGGTCATGAACAGGCCGTTCGAGCCGACGGTCGTCAGCTTGCGGTCGCCGGGCGTGCCGCGATTGAAGGTGCAGTGCTCGCGGACGGTGTTGTTCTCGCCGATCTCCAGCGCCACCGGCTCGCCCTTGTAGCCGCCATGCTGAGGGTCGCCCCCGATGACGCAGAACGGGTGGATGGTGGTTCCGGCCCCGACCGTCGTGTCCTGCTGGATCACCACATGGCTGGCGATCCGCACGCCCTCGGCGAGGACGACGTTGGGGCCGATGATGCTCCACGGACCGATGTCGACGCCGTCGGCCAGCCGGGCGGCGGGATCGACCTGGGCTGTGGGGTGGATGGCCATCAGGCGGCCGGAGCGTCGACAGTGACCATCATGGCGGCGAAGTCGGCCTCGGCGGCCAGCTTGCCGTCGATGAAGGTCTCGCCGCGGAATTTGAAGATGTCGCCGCGCTGTCTGGTGACCACCACCTTCATGCGCAGCTGGTCGCCCGGCCGGGCCGGCTTGCGGAAGCGGACGCCGTCGATCGACATGAACATGATGATCTTGCCCTCGACCGCGACGTCCATGGTCTTGGACATCATCAGCGCGCCGGTCTGGGCCATGGCCTCGACGATCATAACGCCCGGCATGACCGGATCGATCGGGAAATGGCCGGGGAAATAGGGTTCGTTGTGGGTGACGTTCTTGATGCCGGTGATCGAGGTCCCCGGCACGAAGTCCTCGGCCTTGTCGATCAGCAGGAACGGATAGCGGTGCGGCAGGCGCCGCATCACCTCGGCGTAGTCGATGGTCGCCCCCGCTACCGTTTCGTCACTCATCTCCGGCCTTTCCAGCACGCGCCTTTCCGGACGCCTGTTTGGCGAGCCAGATCGCTTCGCGCAAGAACTGTCGCAGGGGTTTCGCCGGATACCCCGACCAGGTTTCTCCGGCGGGAATGTCCTGCAGGACCCCGGCGCCGGCCGCGACCCGGGCCCCTTCGCCGATATTGAGGTGATCGCCCACCCCCGCCTTGCCCCCGAAGATGGCGCCGTCGCC
>DASRXE010000054.1:0-11747 GCA_035654315.1 Brevundimonas sp. | reverse complement strand
TTCTGGATCGCCCTCTTCGGCAGCGGAAGGATCGTTCTGTGAGCACCCGCGCCCGCTACATCCGCCACGTGAAGGTGTCCGAGCGCCACGGCGCCGGGGAATGGACCGCCGAACGCCTGTCCTCCCTCGTACTCATTCCGCTGGCGCTGTGGGGCCTGTGGAGCGCCTGGTCCATCTCGGGAGCCGGTTACGACGGGGCCCTCGACTGGTTCCGGTCGCCGGTGAACGCCGTCCTGCTGGGGCTGACCCTGCTGATCTCCATCTGGCACATGAACATGGGCCTGAAGGTCATCGTCGACGACTACATCCACAAGCCGTCGTCGCGCGCCGCGCTCCTCGTCTTCATCGGAGCGCTGTGCCTCCTGCTGGCCGCGGCCGGCGTCTTCTTCATCGTGCGTCTGGCGCTGGGCTCGGCCCCGCTCCCGGCCGGTCTCGGAGCCTGATCGCGTGGCTGCCTACGAATTCGTCGATCACGCCTATGACGTCGTGGTGCTCGGGGCCGGCGGCTCCGGCCTGCGCGCCGCCCTCGGCGCCGCCCAGCAGGGCCTGAAGGTCGCCTGCGTCACCAAGGTCTTCCCCACGCGAAGCCACACCGTCGCGGCCCAGGGCGGCATCTCCGCCAGCCTCGGCAACATGGGCGAGGACTCGTGGCAGTGGCACATGTACGACACCGTCAAGGGGTCGGACTGGCTCGGCGACCAGGACGCCATCGAATACCTCGTCCGCAACGCGCCCAAGGCTGTCTACGAGCTCGAGCACTGGGGCGTGCCCTTCTCGCGCACCGACGAGGGCAAGATCTACCAGCGCGCCTTCGGCGGCATGACGCGCAATTTCGGCGAGGGCCCGGTGCAGCGCACCTGCGCCGCCGCCGACCGCACCGGCCACGCCATCCTGCACACCCTCTACGGCCAGTCGGTGCGTCGCGAGGTGAAATTCTTCGTCGAATATTTCGCGCTGGACCTGATCATGCAGGACGGCGCCTGCACCGGCCTGACCGCGCTGCAGCTCGACACCGGCCAGTTGCACCGCTTTCGCGCCAAGATGGTCATTCTGGCCACCGGCGGCTACGGCCGCGCCTACTTCTCCGCCACCAGCGCCCACACCTGCACCGGCGACGGCAACGCCATGGTGCTGCGCGCCGGCCTGCCGCTGCAGGACATGGAATTCGTCCAGTTCCACCCCACCGGCATCTACGGCGCCGGCTGTCTGATCACCGAGGGCGCGCGTGGCGAGGGCGGTTACCTGACCAACTCCGAGGGGGAGCGCTTCATGGAGCGCTACGCGCCGACCGTGAAGGACCTGGCGCCGCGCGACATGGTCAGCCGCTCCATGACCATCGAGATCCGCGAAGGCCGCGGCGTCGGTCCGAACAAGGACCACATCCACCTGCACCTCGACCACCTCGACCCGGCCATCCTGCACGAGCGCCTGCCCGGCATCTCGGAGTCGGCCAAGATCTTCGCCGGCGTCGATGTCACCAAACAGCCGATCCCGGTGCTGCCGACCGTCCACTACAACATGGGCGGCATCCCCACGAACTATCACGGCGAAGTGCTGACCCTGCGCGACGGCGACCCCGACAGCGTGGTGCCCGGCCTGATGGCGGTGGGCGAAGCGGCCTGCGTCTCGGTCCACGGCGCCAACCGTCTCGGGTCCAACTCACTGACCGATCTGGTCGTGTTCGGCCGCGCCGCCGGCCTGCGCACCGGCGAGACCGTCGACAAGGCCTCGGCCGTGCCCGACGCCCCGGCCTCCGCCACCGACGCTCACCTCGCCCGGCTCGACCGCTTCCGCAACGCCAATGGCTCGACCCCGACCGCGAAGCTGCGCGTCGAGATGCAGCGCGCCATGCAGTCGGACGCCGCCGTGTTCCGCACCGGCAAGACGCTGGAGGAAGGCGTTCAGAAGCTGCGCGCCATCCACGCCGCCGGCGCCGACATCCGCACCACCGACCGCGGCCTGATCTGGAACACCGACCTGATCGAGACCCTCGAATACGACAACCTGATCGACCAGGCGCTCGTCACCATCGAGGGCGCGCTGAACCGCACCGAGAGCCGCGGCGCCCACGCCCGCGAGGACTTCCCGGACCGCGACGACGTGAACTGGATGAAGCACACCCTCGCCTGGAAAGTCCCCGGCGATGCGGTGAAGATCGACTACCGGCCGGTCCACAACTACACCATGTCCTCGGACATCTCGTACATCGAGCCCAAGGCGCGGGTGTACTGAATGCTCACCGGCGGCTGTCATTGCGGAGCGGTGCGCTACCGGGCGGGGGGCGAGCCGTTCGAGCGCGCCCTGTGCCATTGCGACCTGTGCCGCAAGACGACCGGCGCCCCGGCTGTCGCCTGGTTCACGGTGCGCGAGGATGAGCTCACCCTCACCGGCGAACCTGTGTCCTGGGCCTCGTCCGATCATGCGGTGCGCACCTTCTGCGGCCGTTGCGGGACCCAGATCACCTTCCGCGACGCCGGCTACGAGAACCGCATCGACATCACCACGGCCAGCCTCGATGACCCGGAAGCCGCCCCGCCCGTCGAGCAAATCTGGGTGCGCAGCCGGCTGGGCTGGATGGCCGCGGCCCACGCCCTTCCCGACGATCTGGAGCGCAGACCCTGATGGCCCGAACGCCGAGGAAACCGCCCGCCGAAACCGCTGCGCCAGAGCCCGCTCCCGCGCCGGTCTACGATCGCGCCCGGACCGCAGCCCTCCCGCGCCGTTCGGCCGGGCTCAAGCTGCTGCTGGTCTGCGGCCTGGCCCTGATGATGAGCATCGCCGCCCTGTTCGTCTTCGCCCTGCTGATGGAGCGGTCGAACCGCGCCGAGCGGGTGGCGGACGAGGTCGGTGGGCTGATGGGCGGACCCCAGACCTTCCTCGGCCCGGTCATCGCCGTGCCCTACACCCGCAACGTGGTTGAGGCCGCCCCGGTGACGCCGAACGCGCCGGCACGGGCGATGCAGGCCAGCGTCGATTCCGGCGTCTGGCACATCTTCCCGACCCGTGGGCAGGTGACGGCCGCCACGGTGTCCGAGGTGCGCAGCCGCTCCCTGTTCAAGGTCCCGGTCTACACCGCCGACCTGACCTACGCCGCCAGTTTCGACCTCGCCGAGGCCGGGGCCGAAGCGCCGCGCGGCGCCGTGCTCGACTGGAGCCGGGCGGAAATCGTGCTGGGCGCGTCGGATGCGCGGGGCGCCAAGTCCGACATCGGCCTGACCCTCGGCGGCCGGACCGTGGCCCTGACCCCCTCGACGGTGGAGCCGACGGCGTCGCTCAATGCACCGGAGGCGCGCGGCGACTACGATGCGGCGCTGCGCCCCGGCGACGGCCTGCGCCTGTTCGGGACGCGCCTGCCCGAGGCGCTGCGCACCGGCGGCCCCTTCGAGGTGTCGGGAAGCGCCGCCTTCTCCGGAGCCCAGCGGATCGCCGTGCTGGCCTTCGCCGGAACGACCACCGCCGTCATCCGCGGCGACTGGCCTCACCCGTCCTATAACGGGGGCTTCCTGCCCGCGCGGCAGGACGCCGCCGACGGCTTCAGCGCCACCTGGACGGTGCCCTTCGTCGCCCGCGGCGTGCCGGTCGAGGGCGATCGCGAGACGCTCGGCCGCCTTGGCGCCACCTCGCTCGGCGTGACCTTCGTCGAGCCGGCCAACCCCTATCAGTCGGTCAGCCGCTCGCTGAAATACGCCCCTCTGTTCATCGGCCTGGTGTTCCTGACCTACTTCCTGTTCGAGACCACCACCGGTCGGCGCGTCCATGCGGCCCAGTACATCCTCGTTGGTTCGGTGCAGGTGATTTTCTACATGCTGCTGCTGTCGATCGCCGAACACACCGGCTTCGACATCGCCTTCGCCCTGGCCGCGGCGGCGACGGTAGGCCTGATCTCCGCCTACGCCGGCTGGGCCTTCGAAAGCCGCCAGCAGGGCGTTCGGGCGCTGATCGCCTTCACCTTCCTCTACGGCCTCATCTACGTGCTGATGCGGCTGGAGGACTACGCCATGCTGGTCGGAGCCTTCTCCGCCTTCGCGGCCCTCGCGGCCGTCATGTATTTCACTCGCAAGGTCGACTGGTATGGCCTGGCGGGCGCCGATTCCCGAGATATCGCCTGATGGTCCAGCTCACCCTCCCCCGCGGCTCCAAGCCCACCTCCGGCAAGGTCCACAAGGCCCCGGCCGGCGCGAAGAACGTCAAGACCTACAAGGTCTACCGCTACGATCCCGAGGTCGACGCCGACCCGCGTTGGGACGTCTACGAGGTCTCGGCCGATGACCACGGTCCGATGCTGCTCGACGCCCTGATCCACATCAAGAACGAGATCGACCCGACCCTGTCGTTCCGCCGCTCGTGCCGCGAGGGCATCTGCGGCTCGTGCTCGATGAACATCGACGGCCGCAACACCCTGGCCTGCACCAAGGGGTGGGAGGAATGCTCGTCCTCGACCATTTCCATCGCGCCCCTGCCGCACCAGCCGGTGGTCAAGGACCTGGTCACCGACCTGACCCTGTTCTACGCCCAGTACGACTCCATCCAGCCCTACCTCCAGTCCGACGAGCCGGATCCGGAGACCGAACGCCTCCAGACGCCTGAGGAGCGGTCGAAGCTCGACGGCCTGTACGAGTGCATCCTGTGCGCCTGCTGCTCGACGTCGTGCCCCAGCTACTGGTGGAACCAGACCGACTACCTCGGCCCGGCGGCGCTGCTGCAGTCCTACCGCTGGATCGCCGACAGCCGCGACGACGCCACGGACAAGCGCCTCGACGATCTCGAGGACCCGTTCAAGCTCTATCGCTGCCACACCATCATGAACTGCGCCCAAGTCTGCCCCAAGGGCCTCAACCCGGCCAAGGCCATCGCCGAGACCAAGAAGCTGATGGTCTCGCCGAGCCGCAAGAAGACGCCGGCGTGATCGCCGTCCTGGCCGCTGTCTGGCTTCTGGCCTCGCCCCAGGCGGGGCCGGTGGCCGACCCGGCGGTGACGGCGGCTATGCGGTTACCCTTCCTTGAGGCCGAGGCCGAGATGGAGCGGCTGGCCGAGGCCGGCAGCGTCGGGGCGCGCGCCATCCACGACGGCTACGCCGCGCTTCGTCGCCGGGATTTCCCGGCAGCCTGCCGCCTCTGGGAGGCCGCCGCCGGGCTCTCGGCAGAGGCCGCCCACATGACCGCCGAATGCTATGAGCACGGCCACGCCGGAACCACCGACATGGATCGCGCCATCGACCTGTACCGGAGCGCCGGCGACGGCGGTTATCCGAAATCGCTGTGCGCCCTCGGTCTGATCTATGTGGTGGGCGAGGCCGTGCCGGCCGACCCGGTCCGGGGCGCCGAACTCTGCCGACGCGGCGCCGAGGCCGGCGACCCCGACGCCCAGACGGACCTCGGCGACTTCTATCGCCGCGGATCCGGCGTGCCGCGGGACTACGCCCTCGCGCGTCATTGGTACGAACGGGCGGCCGCCCGGAACCAGCGCAACGCGGCGTACAATCTCGGCGCCATGGCCTGGAACGGTCACGGGGGGCCCGTCGACCTGGCCGCCGCCGGCGCCTGGATGGAAAAGGCCTATGAGGCGGGTCGCCGCGACGCCCCCGCTCTGGCCGGGCGGGCGGCTCTCATCCGTGCTGTTCCGAACGCTCCAAATGGCCCGGTCGATGTCGGGCTGTTAGCGCTGGCGAAACGATGGTTCCTCGTCGCCATGGAGGAAGACCCCGACCAAACGACGCGCGCCGAGGCCGCCGTCACGCTGGCCCGGATCAGCGGATATGAGGCGATGGCGCGGCAACAGGCCGGCGACGAATAATCGTCAACTCGCCAGTTTCAGTCCGCAATGCGTGACGAAGTGGCGGAAGTCCGTGTCGGTTGCGATCAGTTGCGCGTTATGGTCGAGACAAAGCTGGGCGATCAGTGAATCCGCCAACTTGGCCTTGAGCCCTTGTTTGAGGATGACGCGGCGGGACGCGCCCGCGCGGACCCAGAAGCCTTCGGTGATCAGCAGCCGGGGAAGGTCGTCGAGAACCTCGGCCAGTGCGGGTTGCTCGCCGGGAAATGAAAGAACCTCCGTTTCGACGGGCGGGGGAAGAAACAGGTCGTTGTTCTCCATCGCGCGGTCCAGCGCCGCTGTCTGGACGGTGTCCCGGTTCCGCAGCCAGTCGATCAGCGTGCTGCTGTCGACCGCGATCATGAGCGCTCCCAGGGGTCGGGGCCGTCCTCGCGTAACTCGGCGAGCGTGACGCCGCTCTCCTTCTCCAGGTCGATCGTCCCGCGCAGCGCCCGAAGCCGTGCATAGGCGTCGGCGCGCAGCATCCGACGCAACGCCTCGCGCAGGGTCTCGCTCACGCCCATACCGGTGACGCGTTGTCCGCGTTCGAGCAGGTCGATGGGCACAAATGCCGTGATCTTGCGCATCTCGTTCATGAGCGGAGAATGCCATACATGGGGTATGGCGCCAAGTTACGGCTTGCTCGACGCGCTCGCCTTGCTATGACGCGGCCATGCCAAAGATCACCTACATCGAGCACGACGGCCGCGAGCATGTGGTCGAGGTGAAGAACGGCCTTTCCGTCATGGAGGGGGCGATCCGCAACAACGTCCCCGGCATCGACGCCGACTGCGGCGGCGCCTGCGCCTGCGCCACCTGCCACGTCTATGTCGACGAGGCCTTCCAGGCCGAGACCGGTCGCGCCTCGGCGATGGAGGAGTCGATGCTCGATTTCGCCGAGAACGTCCAGCCGAACAGCCGCCTGTCCTGCCAGATCCGGGTCAGCGACGATCTCGACGGCCTTATCGTCCGCCTGCCCGAAAACCAGCATTGAGTCCGGCCATGGGCCGCGCGCACCCCGACCTGGTCGACCTGGTCGGCGGGCTGATCGCCGCCGGCCCCCACGACGGCGCCGACCGTCCGCCGCTGATCGCCGTCGTCGGCGCCCAGGGCTCCGGCAAGACCACCCTCGCCCGCGAAACCGCCGCCCGCTTCGGCGCGGCCCAGATCTCCATCGACGACGTCTATCTGACCCGCGCCGAACGCGAGGCCATGGCCCGCGAGGTCCATCCCCTGTTCGTCCATCGCGGCCCGCCCGGGACCCACGACCTAAGCCTGCTGCAAAGCCTGATCGACGGCCTCTCAACGGCCGGCCCCCAGGACGGGACCTTGGTCCCCGAGTTCGACAAACGCGGCGACGACCGCTGGCCGGTGGAGCGCTGGCGCCGTTTCCGCGGCCGCCCGTCGGCCATCCTGATCGACGCCTGGTGCCTCGCCGCCCTGCCCGAGGCGGCCTCGGCGCTGGCCCCGCCGATCAACGCCCTCGAGCGCGATCACGACCCCGACGGCGCGTGGCGGCGCGCGGTCAACGACTTCGTCGCCGGCCCCTACGCCGACTTCGCCGCCCGCTTCGACGCCATCCTGTTCCTCCAGGCGCCCGGCTTCGAGGTGGTGCTGGATTGGCGCGCCCAGCAGGAAGCCGACCTGCTCGGCGTCCGACCCGCCGAACTGCCGCCTCCGGAGCGCGACCGCCTGGCCGGCTTCATCCAGTATTTCGAGCGCATCACCCGGCGCATGCTGTCCGGCGGCGTGCGCGCCGATGTGACGGTTAAACTGGATCGAAACCGTCGGCCGATAGCTATCGAGCGATGACCCGCCCGGACGACCGCAGACTGGAGGCCCGCTCGCCCGCCAATGCCCGCGGCCTGATCGTCGCGCCCGGTCTCGAACTCCCCTGTCTGATCGTCGACCAGTCGAGCTCCGGCGTCCGCTTGCGCATGGACCGCAACCTCGCCCTGCCGGCCCGGATTCTGCTGATCGACATGGCCCAGGCCACCGCCGTCGAGGCGGAGGTGGTCTGGCGCAAGGGGCAGGAATCGGGGGTCAAACGCAGCGCCGCCGCCGTCTCTCTGCGGGGGCTGGTGCCGTCCCGCCTCGCCGCCGCCCGCGCCGCCTTTCTGCGCGCCGGCGGCCGCTAGAGCGAAATCGGTTGAGCTGGACGCAGTCCGGCTCGGCTCAGATTTCCTTACACATTGAAACTGGACCATTTTTTGGATTCAGGTCGATTCGACCTGAATCAAAAATGGTCTAGGGCTGCAGCGTCCGAGCCATGAAGGCGACCACCCGGGGCCAGGCGTCCTGGCGGGCGGCCGCGTTGGCCTCGGGCGTGCCGCCGCTGCGGGCGGCGTCGCGCGGACCGCCGTCGCCGACGAGGTCGTGACCGGCCTCCGGATAGACGAGCGCCTCCGTCCCCAGACCCGCCGCCGACCGGTCGGCGACGATCCCGCTCACGGCCGCGGCCGCGTTCCATTGGGCGTCCTTTTCGCCGGCGATCAACATCAGAGCGCCGCCGTAGGCTTCCACAGGGATGCGCGCCGTTTCGGCCGCGGCGGGATGATCCGCCCGGCCGTTCTCGTGGATGGCCCTCAGGTCGGCCGCCGGGCCGGCCAGCAGGCCCTCGACGAAACCGCGGTAGGGCACGAAGGGCAGCGGCTCGCCCTCGAACGAGAACGACGAGCGCGTGCCCTCGGCCTCGACCATTTCCAGGCCCCAGCCCTCCCAGACCACGTCGCTGGGGGAATAGGCGACGACGCTGTCGATCCAGTCGTAGCGGCTGGCCGCGATCAGGGCGAACTCCGCCCCCTTGGAGGCGCCGAACAGGCCGAAGCGTTCGACGTCCACGCCCGGCATGGCCGACAGCGCCTCGCGCAGTCCGGCCAGCTGGTCGATGCGAATGTCGATGAAACTGCCGGGCAGCTCGGGCAGGGCCTTGGGCGGACCGTACTCACCCCAGTCCGGCGAATAATAGGGCAGCCCGACGGCCGCATAGCCCATGCGCGCCAGAATCGGACCGAAACGGTCGCCCGCTTCCGTCCCGCCATCGGCGCCGTGCAGGATCACCACTACCGGCCGAGCCTGGTCGCCGGTCAGGGTATAGACCTTGGCGTGCGGGAAGCCCGGGATCGGGTGCTCCGTCATGTCCTGGGCTGCGAGCGGCGTGGCGAAGGCAACGACGAAGGCGGCGGCCAGCGCCAGACGGACAAGACGGTCGAACATGTATTTCCCCCGGCGGACCATCCGCCTTCACAAACTGGTCGCCGCCGCGGCGGCGTTCGGATGCAGGCGTCTCAAACTCCGTCGGGCATCGTTCCGGCGGTGATGGCGATCCGCCCGATCAGCCCCTTCACGATCAGGTCCAGCGCCGACCCCTCGCGATAGTCGGCGGCGGCGACGAAATTGACCCGGTCTTCCGAGATCAGCCCGTAGATCTTCTGCTGGTCGCGCTCGGAGTTGCGCGGATCGTAGACCGCGATCGAATAGCCGCCCTTGGTGTGCATCATCTTCATGGTTGGCACGTCGGTGTCGCCGTCGCCGAGGAAGATCATCCGGTCGAACGGCACCGGACGGTCGTCGTCGGCCATGAAGCGGTTGATCTTCTCGTGCTCCCAGTGGTTCAGCACGCCCTTGTTGATGCGGAACAGGTACTGGGTCTTGGTCGTGTAATTGACGCCCACCGCCGGCCAGATCGCCACGCCGTGCTTGTCGTAGACGAATTTCGACGCGAACACGTGGCGGAATTCCGGCCGGATCGGACAGCCCTCGATCATCTCCTCCAGTCCGGCCGAGATGATGTAGTGCTCGATCTCCAGCCCGTACTTGCGGCCGACGGCGTTGATGCGGTCGAACCAGCCCTTGCCGGTCAGGTCCGACTTCAGCCCGTCGAACAGTTTCACGTCCTGGCCGTGGTCGCGCAGCGTCTTGCGGGTGATCGGGTCGCCGTTCTCGCGCGCTCGCTGCAGCATCAGCTGCATGTACATCAGGATGTTGTCGCCATCCGCCTCGCGCGTCAGGGCGTCGGCCGCACCCCAGAAGTCGCCGATCCCCATGCCCACCGAGGGAATGAAGGTGACCTCCTGCATGTTGCCGCGCGCCAGGGTGCCGTCGAAGTCGTAGATCAGCGCGGTCTTGAGGGGCTTGGCCATGGTGGGGGTCCAGGAGGTGGCGAGTGGCTAGTGGTTAGTGGTTAGTGGTTACGGATTCCAGCTTCTCCGTCTGCGGAAGGGCGGCGCGGATCGCGCCGCCACACAGGCGCCGGCCAGCCACTAACCACTAGCCACTAGCCACTTACTTCAACCCAGCCTCAGCTCCGGCGCCGCCGCCGCCGCCGTCGCCTCCAGCGGCAGGTGCAGGATGAAGGCCGCGCCCTTGCCCGGCTCGCTCTCCACCTCGGCCCAGCCGCCGTGCAGTTCGACCAGCGCCTTGACCAGGGCCAGGCCGACGCCCGGTCCGCCCCGCTCGCGCTTGACGAAGCGGTCGAAGACGTGCGCCTGCAAATGGTAGGGAATGCCCCGGCCGGTGTCCTCGACGCGGATGCGCACCTCTGCGGGCGCCGCCTCGGCGACGAGGGTCACGGCGCCGCCCTCGGTCACCGCCCGCGCCGCGCTGTCGAGCAGGTACGACAGCGCCTGACCGACCCGTTGGGCGTCGGCGCGGATCGGCTTCAGGGTGTCCGGACAGGCGACCCTGAGCGTCGCGCCGCGGGCCTCGATCCGTTCCCGCACCTTTTCCGCCGCCTCGTCCAGCACGTCGCAGACCCGCACGTCGCCGAGCGTCAGCTCCATCTCACCGGCGTCGATCTGGGCCATGTCCAGCACGTCGTCGATCGAGCCGGCCAGCTGCCGGGCGGCGACGCGGATGGCGCCGGCGTGCTGGCGGCTGCGCTCCGGCAGGTCCGCCTGGGTCTCCAGCAGCTCGGAATAGCCGACGATGGTGGTCAGCGGGGTGCGCAGCTCATAGCTGACGCTGCCGACGAACTCGCGCTTCAGCGCCGTCGACTCTTCCAGCGCCTGGGCCTTGGCGGCGAGGGCGTGCTCCAGGCCGCGCCGGGCGGTGATGTCCGAGAAGGCCACCAGGGTCGCGCCGTCCGGCAACGGCCGGGTCTGCCACGAGGCGATGCGGCCGTCGGCGGTCCGGCCCTCGCCTGAAATCGGCACCCGGCTTTCCGGATCGGGATCGGCCACCCGCGCCTTCAGGCCCAGCCACAGCGCCGGATCGGGCATGGTGGTCTGGCACAGGGCGGCGACGGCGTCGAAATCTCCGGCCGCGTCCAGCGCTTCGCCGCTGACGCCCCAGAAGGTGTCGAAGGCCTCGTTGTGCAGACGGATGCGGCCGTCGGACCCGAAGACGGCCACCGCGTCGTTGAGCTTGTCCAGCGTCGCCGTCTGCACCTGGATCTGGGCGTTGAACCGGCTGCGCAGCTTCAGCTCGTCGGTGATGTCCGAGAACAGCAGCAGCACGCCGCCCAGCGGGTGCGGCTGGCGCACCACCCGCAGGGTCCGCCCGTCCGGCAAGGACCAGCTGTCGTCCGGCGCGGCCTCCGAGGCGCCGTAGAAATCCAGTTCGTTGGCCTTCCAGCCGGCGTAGTCGATGAC
The DNA here is from genome assembly GCA_035654315.1 of Brevundimonas sp. Classification (GTDB taxonomy): domain Bacteria; phylum Pseudomonadota; class Alphaproteobacteria; order Caulobacterales; family Caulobacteraceae; genus Brevundimonas. The sequence continues at coordinate 345 of DASRXE010000054.1, read as the reverse complement.
CTCGGGCAGCAGGCGGCGCTGGCGCAGCCGGTCCAGCAACTCGGCATGCGTCGGCCGCTCGTCCAGCCAGGCCGGATCGATGTTGAACAGGGTCTGGAAGGCGGTGTTGTGGAAGGCCAGCCGCTTCGACGGGCCGAAGATGGCCACCGCGTCGGCGAGGTGGTTCAGCGTCTCGTCATGGGCCTCGACGTGGCGGCGCAGGGTGTCGCGGGTCTCCTCGGCCTCGGTCATGTCAAGCGCGAAGGCCAGCACCGCCCCGGCCCCGCCGGGCGCCGGCTCGGCCACGATCCGCCACGCCCGCCGCCGCCCGCCGCCGGTGGTCCAGCGAAAGCCCTCCTGGCGCTG
>DASRXE010000053.1:0-10143 GCA_035654315.1 Brevundimonas sp. | reverse complement strand
CACGAACGGCCGCGCCGGCCGTTTCTTCAGCGCCGCCTGCATGAATTCGGTGAACACCGGCACCGGCCCGGTCGCGCCGGTCTCGCCGCGACCCAGCGGCCGGTTGTCGTCGAAGCCGATGAACACGCCGACCACGATGTCTGACGAGAAGCCGACGAACCAGGCCGAGCGGTATTCATTGGTGGTGCCGGTCTTGCCCCCGACCCAGCGGCCGAGGCCGCGGGCGCTGGCGCCGGTGCCGCGCTGAACCACGCCCTCAAGGATCGAACTCATCTGATAGGCGGTGATCGGGTCGATGACCTGTTCCCCGCGCGGCTCAAGCCGGGGCGACTCCTGGCCGCTGAACGGCCGGCCGCACTCACGGCAGCGGCGGTCATCGGCGCGGAAGATGGTCTCGCCGTCGCGGTCCTGCACCAGTTCGATCAGATAAGGCTCCACCCGCCGCCCGCCGTTGACGAAGGCGGCGTAGGCGGCGGTCAGGCGATAGGGCGTCGTCTCCCCCGCCCCCAGCGACACCGACAGATTGGGGTGCAGATTGTCCGACACGCCCATCTTCTTGGCCAGGTCGACGACGTTCTTCATCCCGATGGCCTGGGCCAGTCGCACCGTCATGACGTTGCGCGACAGCTCCAGGCCGCGGCGCAGGGTCGTCGGGCCATAGTATTCGCGACTGTAGTTCTCCGGGGTCCAGCGTTCGCCGTTGGCGCCGCCGGCGAAGCTGATCGGCGCGTCGAGCACGATCGATGCCGGCGTGTAGTCCCCCTCCAGCGCCGTCGCATAGACGAACGGCTTGAACGCCGATCCGGGCTGCCGCTCCGCCTGCGTCGCCCGGTTGAAGCTCGAGAGGGCGTAGGAATAGCCGCCGACCATGGCCAGCACCCGCCCGGAGTGGGGCTCGATCGCCACCAGGGCGCCGTTCACGGCAGGCACCTGCTTCAGGGCGAACTGGTTGCCGCTCGGCTCGACGAAGATCAGGTCGCCGCGCTTGAGCGGCTTGTTGGCGTTGGCCCAGGCCGCGTCGGCGGCCAGCAGCGTCCCGGTGTCGCCGCTGGCGGCGGTGCGCACGCGGACGGTGTTGCCCGAGACGCTCTCCACCGCCGCGGCGCGCCACGCCCGCCGCTCCGGCGGCCGGGTCTGCTCCAGCGCCGCCTCCTGCCACCCGTCCGCGAAGTCCGTGGTCCCCCACGCGCCGCGCCAGCCATGGCGGCGGTCATAGCGCTCCAGCCCGTGCATCAGCGCGTCGCGCGCCGCCGACTGCAGGTCGGGGTCCAGCGTCGTGCGCATATAGTAGCCGCCACGGTTGACCTCCTCGGGTCCGAACCGGGCGTGCGCCCGTCGGCGCGCCTCCTCGACGAAATAATCGGCGTCGGCGTAGGCGGCCCGGCGCGGGGCGTCCTGCGTCACCAGCGGCCGGGCGCGCGCGGCGGCCAGCTCCTGCTCGGTGATGAAGCCGCTCTGCTCCATCTCGCCCAGCACCCAGTCGCGCCGGCCCTTGGCCGCGCCCGGGTGGCGCTTCGGATGATAGTTGTTCGGTCCCTTGGGCAGGGCCGCCAGAAAGGCCGCCTCGTCAGAGGTCAGTTGGTCCAGCGACTTGCCGAAATAGTTGTAGGCCGCCGCCGCCACGCCATACGAGCGATAGCCGAGGAAGATCTCGTTCAGATACAGCTCGAGAATCTGCGGCTTGGTCAGGGTCGCCTCCAGCCGGTTGGCGAGGATCGCTTCCTTGATCTTGCGGTTGATGCTGGTCTCGTTGGTCAGCAGCACGTTCTTGGCGACCTGCTGGGTGATGGTCGAGCCGCCCTCCAGCCGCCGCCCGGTGGCCGCGTTGAAGACGTTCTTCACCATGGCCCGGCCCAGGCCCGAGACGTCGACCCCGCCGTGGCTGAAGAAATTGCGGTCCTCGGCGGCGAGGAAGGCCTCGACCACCTCCTCCGGAATCTGCTCGTACGACACATAGATGCGCCGTTCGTCCGAGAATTCGCCGATCAGGGTGCCGTCGCTGGCGTAGACCCGGGTCGCCGTCGCCGGCCGGTAGTCGGCCAGTTCCGAAGCGTCCGGCAGGGCGTGGAACAGCCAGGCGGCGTATATGGCCACCACCATCCCGACCAGGGCGATCCCGGCCAGCAGGCCGACGCCCGCCATCACGAACCAGCGTTCGGCAATCTTCACTTGGGTCTCCGAATGACGCGCCCTGCCCGGTGGTTTAGCCCGCGCCGGAGGCCTCGGCTAGAGCGCCGGCCGCCTCGTTCGCGCGACGCGCCAACTCCTGTCGCGCCGCGGCCACGACATCGGCGTCCATATCGCCCTGCCCCGCCATCCAGCGCAGGTAGTCTTCCGGCGGTTCCGCCCACGGCCGACCCCTGTGCTTGCCGAATGGAATTCGCTCCATCCGGCGCGGTTCCCGCGTCCATTCCAGCATCTGCTCGACGCTGGCCTCCTTCAGCAGGTCGATCAGGATATGCGCCGTCACCCAGGCGTCTGGTCCCGCCCGGTGGGCCGGATTGGCCAGCGCCGGGTCCAGCCGCAAGCCCCGCCAGTACCTCAGCACCTGGTTTGAATGCCCCGGCGCCTGCGGCCAAACCTGCTTGGCCGAGCGCACGGTGCAGATCCACGGCAGCCCGCCGGTCGCCGTATCGGCGATGAACCCCCGCTCGAACCGCGCCGAATGCGCCACCATCACATCAGCCGGCTCGGCCATCAGCATTTCACGCAGCCGGTATTCGTCGCAGTGCGGATCGTCGTCGCAGAAGTCGTCCGGCGTCAGATGATGCACCGCCATGGCGTGAAACGAGATCGGCCCGCGCGGCCGGAACAGCCTGGCCACCGGCGGCAGCGCCCGCCAGGCCTCCCCGTCGCGGACCACATCGACCATCCCGACCTCGATGATTTCCGAGGCGCGGTCCCCGCCGGTGGTTTCAAGATCGACGACACGCAGACGCATGGGCGGGAGATAGTGAGGAAGGGGCGGGAACGCGAGGAAAGCCCGCCCCGGAGGCCGGAGCGGGCCGGCCCGGCGTCAGGGGGTGACTTCTTCCATCTCGACCTCGCAGTGCGGGATCACATAGAGCAGTTGCCCGGAACCCGGATCGACGACGTTATCGCCATCGACGTCGATGTCGTCTGAGTAGACTTCCTCATACCAGCAGTTCCAGCCCCGGGCCTCGGCCGGAGCAGGAACGGTGACGACCGCGGTTGAAACGGCAAGCAGACCAGCCAGAAGCAGTTCACGCATAGGTAGCCCTCCAGGCAGCGGGATCGCTGCGTCGCCAGCGAAACTGGAAGGGAGGGTGAAATTCAACACACGATTGCGTGTCGACCGCCTCTGGTTGTGTAAACCGCCGCCCGGGACTGGCCGCTCAGTGCTGGCCCGCCGCCCCGCCAGCCGAGGCCATCTGCAGGCCGGCGCCCGGGTCCTGGAAATAGCGGTCGATGCCCTCGGCCACGGCGCGCATCAGCCGGCCGCGGGCGCGGTTGTCGTTGAGCAGCCGCTCATCCTCAGGATTGGTGATGAAGCCCATCTCCAGCAGCACAGCCGGCACGTCCGGCGCCAGCAGCACGGCCAGGCCGGCGTCGCGGTGGCTGCGCCGCAGCAGCGGATGGTCCGCCGCCTCCAGTTCGCCCAGCAGCGTGCGGGCCAGCTGGGCCGAGCGGTTCTGGGTGGCGCGCTGGGTCATGTCCAGCAGGATGCGGTCAACCGAGGCGTCGCGTCCCGGCAGGTTCAGGCTGCGCTGCCAGTTGTCGCCGCGGGTGAACTCGCGCACCGCCCGGCCCGCGCCCTGTTCGGACAGGGTGTAGACGCTGGCCCCGCGCGTCGCCGGGTCGGCCCCGGCGTCGGCGTGCAGGCTGATGAACAGGTCGGCGCCGGCCTGGCGGGCGATGGCCACCCGACGGTCCAGGCCGACATAGGCGTCGCTGTCGCGGGTCAGGCGCACGCGATAGCGGCCGCCGCGCTCCAGCTCCGCCTTCAGCGCCTGGGCCGCCGCCAGGGTGACCTCGCTCTCGCGGGAGTCGGCCCCCAGCGCGCCGGGGTCGCGGCCGCCGTGGCCGGCGTCGATGTAGATCACCGGGCGTTCGGCCGGGCGCGGCAGGCGCTCGGGACGCACCGCCGGCCGCAGCGGCGTCCGGCCGGTGGCCTTCAGGTCGATGACGTAGCGGTAGTGATCGACCCCGTCGCCCGGCGGCAGCAGGAAGCGGCGCTCGATCTCGGCGCTGACGGCCAGGTCCAGTTCGAGGCGCGAGACGGTTCCGGCGCCGGCGACCCGGAAGTCGCGGACCAGGCCGCGTCCCGTCCCGGTCCGGCGGTCGGGCGGCGAGACGCCCGCCAGGCTAAGCACCAGACGACCATCGCCCCCGGCCTCGATGACCTCGCCGCGCGAGCTGCGGTCCAGGTCGATGACCACGCGGGTGCGCTCGGCGTCGCCGCCGAAGCGGACGCGCAGGATCTCGCCCACCGCGCCCGATGCGAGGCCTCGCCCCGCCACCAGCAGCGCCGCGCAGAACAGCAGGACGCCCGCCGCGGCCAGGAACCGCTCCCGGACGCCCCAACGCGCCAGATTGATACGCCACAGCCCGTACATTCGACGGAGACCCACCTAGTTTGGTTGGCGGGATGTTAAACGCACGGGCGTCGACAACGGGTTAAAGCCCACGGCGCTTTTAATTCGCGTCACGGGCGCCTATGCTTGTTGCGCTCGCGAACGATCGCGTCCCCTGACCCGTCAGGTCTGGACGCGCCCTCCTCGCGGCATGACTTTCACTGATCCGAGAGCCGGCCGGGCCCGCCCCGCCGATTCGACGACCGGGTCCGGGACGCCCCTGTCAACGGCGCGTCCGGTCCCAGGACCGTACTGAACCTTCATGGGCTATCCCGCCTGCGCTCCCTTCCGGTCTGATCTGACCGACCTCGCCACCGGCCTGCGCCGCGGCGACGGGACCGCGCTCGCCCCGGCCCGCAATCCCATTCGGCGAGCCGCCTTGTCACCCCCCAGCGGGGCCGGCCGAGCGCGCCAGAAAGAAATCTTCCATGTCAAAGACCATGTTGATCGACGCCGCCCACGCGGAGGAGACCCGCGTCGCGATCGTCGAGGGCCGTCAGATCGAGGAATTCGACTTTGAATCCCGCTCGAAGCGCCAGCTTCGGGGCAACATCTATCTCGCCAAGGTCACCCGCGTAGAGCCCAGCCTGCAGGCCGCCTTCGTCGAATACGGCGGCAACCGCCACGGCTTCCTGGCCTTCAACGAGATCCACCCCGACTACTATCAAATCCCCGTCGCCGACCGCGAGGCCATCATGGCCGAGGCGGCCACGGACGAGGACGAGCACGACGATCTCGGCCGCGAGAGCGCCGACGACGAGCATGAAGGCGGCATGGCCGAGGAAGAGCGGCTCAAGCGCCGCCTGATGCGTCGCTACAAGATCCAGGACGTCATCAAGCGCCGCCAGGTCATGCTGGTCCAGGTCGTCAAGGACGAGCGCGGCGGCAAGGGCGCGGCCCTGACGACGTGGCTGTCGCTGGCCGGTCGCTACTGCGTGCTGATGCCCAACACCGGCAAGGGCGGCGGCATCTCGCGCAAAATCACCCAGGCCTCCGACCGCAAGCGCCTGAAGGCCGCCGCGGCCTCGCTGGACGTGCCGCACGGTATGGGCCTGATCATCCGCACCGCCGGCGCCAAGCGCACCAAGGCCGAGATCAAGCGCGACTACGAGTATCTGCTGCGCCTGTGGGAGACGATCCGCGAGACCACCCTCGCCTCCAACGCCCCCTCGCTGATCTACGAGGAAGAGAACCTCGTCCGCCGCGCCGTCCGCGACATGTTCGACAAGGATTTCGACGGCATCCAGGTCGAGGGCGTCGAGGGCTTCAAGGAAGCCCGCGACTTCATGCGGGTGCTGATGCCCTCGCAGTCGAAGAAGGTGCACCTCTACCAGGGCGCCCGCCCGCTGTTCGCCTCCAACGGCATCGAGGAGATGCTGACCCAGATCCACCAGCCGACCGTGCCGCTCAAGTCGGGCGGCTATCTGGTCATCAACCAGACCGAGGCCCTCGTCGCCATCGACGTCAACTCCGGCCGCGCCACCAAGGAGCGCAACGTCGAGGCCACCGCCTTCAAGACCAATATGGAAGCGGCCGTCGAGGCCGCCCGCCAGCTGCGCCTGCGCGACCTCGCCGGCCTGATCGTCATCGACTTCATCGACATGGATGAATCGAAGAACAACCGGGCGGTCGAGAAGGCGCTGAAGGACGCGCTAGCCAAGGATCGCGCCCGCATCCAGATGGGCCGCATCTCCGGCTTCGGCCTGATGGAGATCAGCCGCCAGCGCCGCCGACTCGGCGTCATCGAGGGCGCCACCGAGGTCTGCCCGCACTGCCAGGGCGCGGGGCGCATCCGCTCGGCCGAAAGCGCCGCCCTGATGACCCTGCGCGGCGTCGACATCGAGGCCGGGCGCAACGGCGCCGGCTCGGTAAACCTGCGCGTCTGCACCGCCGTCGCCCTCTACATCCTCAACCACAAGCGCGACTATCTGCAGCGCCTGCTGGTTGAGCGGGGTCTCAACGTCATCATCCAGATCGACGACAGCCTCGCCCAGGGCGAGCACGCCATCGAGCGCACCGAGACCAACGAGGACTTCACGCCGCCCGAAGGGGCTGAGGCGTTTGTCGATCTCGACGACGACTTCGACGACAGCGCCTGGGCGGAAGACGAGATCGAGGACGACGAGTTCATCGAGGACGAGGACGAGGAGGCCGTCGAGCGCGAGGACACCGACGACGACGAACCGCGCGAGCGAACCGAACGCGCTGACGGCGAACGCGGCCGCGGCCGGGGCCGTCGCCGCCGGGGCGGGCGCCGCGAGGACGGCGAGGCGCCGATCGGAGACGCCGCGCCCGTGGCCGCCGAGGACGACGACGACAGCGAGGCCGGCCGTCGGCGTCGCCGCGGCCGTCGGGGCGGGCGCCGGGTCCGTGAAGAGGGCGGCGAGCGCGACGCCTTCTTCTGGGTGCGCGGCCGTACGCCGTCGCTCGACGATCCCTACGTCTGGTTCGATCCGATCAACCCGGGCGCCGCCGCACCGCGGCCGGTCGCCGAAGCGGCTGAAGCCGGCGAAGCGCCGCGCGAGCGGCTCGAGACCGAAGCCGGCGAAACCGGCGAACGCACCGGGCGCTCGCGCCGTCGCCGTGGCCGCGGCCGTGGCCGTGATCGCGCCGCCGGCGAGCTGACCCCGGACGCCGCCGCCGACGCCCCTGGCGCTGGGGCTGGCGAGGACGTGACGCCGGCAGGCTCGCCCGACATCGCGGCGGCGACAGTCTCCGATGAGATCGACACCCCCGTCCCGGCCCCGGTCGAGGAGCCCAAGCGCCGCCGCGTGCGCCGCAAGGTCCCCACCGACGCCGGCGCGCCCGAGGCCGTCCCGGCTGCGCCTGCGCTCGAGGCCCCGGAGGCCGAGGCGGTCGAGCCGGCCGCCCCGCAGCCGGCGCCCGAGCCGGATTCCGGGCCGGCAGCGGAGCCCGAGCCGGCGCCTGTCGTCGAGTCCGCGGCCGCGCCGGCCCCTGAGATCGATGTCGCGGCCCTGATCGCCGAGGACCCGAACCAGATCGTCGCGCCGCCCGAGAAGCCGAAGCGGGGATGGTGGCGCCGTTGAATGGCCGCGATTAGATAGTGAGGATCGGCGCGGGGGCGATCGACGGTATCGGGAGTACGCCATGAACTGGCTGACCAGACACGCCGCCCGCTTCGTCGGGGCCGCGGCCGCCGCCGGCTTGATGCTGACGGCGGCGACGCCCGCCTCCGCCCAGAGCGCCATTCGCGATACCGAGATCGAGACCATCATCCACGACTGGGCCGATCCGGTCTTCACCGGCATGGGTCTGGAGCCGTCCGAGGTCGAGATCCTGCTGATCAACGACGAGGACCTGAACGCCTTCGCCACGCGCGGGCGCATCATGGGCCTGAACACCGGCCTGATCCTGAAAACCAGAAACCCCAACGAGTTGCTGGGCGTCATCGCTCACGAAGCGGGCCACATCCGCAACCGCCATACCCTGCGCGACGGCGCCCACGACGCGGGCATACAGCCGATGCTGATGACCATGGCGCTCGGCGCCCTAGCCCTGGCCGCCGGCGCCCCCGACGCCGGAGCCGTCCTGCTCGGCAACAGCCAGTATTTCGGCGCCCTCAGCGCCCTGCGCTACATGACCCACCAGGAGGGCGAGGCGGACAACACCGGCGCCCGCGCGCTCGAGGCCGCCGGCCAATCCGGCCGCGGCCTGGTCAGCTTCTTCGAAAATTTCCGTTCCCAGGAAGTCTTCTCGGACGCCCGCCGCTATCCCTATTTCCGCAGCCACCCGCTGTCGTCGGACCGCATCGAGAACCTGCGCCGATTCGTCGCCGAACAGCCGCACTACGATCATCGCGACAGTCCGGAACGGATGGCCCAGCACGCCCTGATCGTCGCCAAGATCCACGCCTTCATGGACCATCCGCGCGACACCTTCCGCGCCTATCCCGAAACCGATGTCTCCCTGCCCGGCCGCTACGCCCGCGCCATCGCCTGGTACCGCGACGGCCAGACCGAACGGGCCCTCGCGGCCGTCGATGCACTGCTGACCGAACAGCCCGAGAACCCCTACTTCTGGGAGCTGAAGGGCCAGATCCTGTTCGAGGAGGGCCGGCCCGAGGAGGCTATCGGGGCCCACCAGCGCTCGGTCGATATCAAGCCCGACGCCCCTCTGCTGCGCATCAACCTGGCGCATGCCCTGATCGAAACCCGCGATCCCGCCCGGCTTGACGCGGCCGTCAACCACCTGAAGCGCGCCGCCGCCCTGGAGAAGGACAACAGCATGGCCTGGCGCCTGCTGGGTCAGGCCTACGCCAGCCAGGGCAAGGAGGGCGAGGCCCGCCTCGCCTCGGCCGAGATGTATTTCGCCGCCGGGGCCAAAGAGCAGGCCACCCAGTTCGCCCTGCGCGCCCGCGACATGCTGGAGCCCGGCTCGGACGAATGGACCCGGGCCATGGACATCGTCTTCGCCTCCGGAGCCACCCAGGAAGACGTGGACGACCTCGACCGCCGTAACGAACGTCGCCGCCCCGTCGTCATCCCCGCCGGCGGCTGACCCTTTCCGAGAGCCCGAATGACCGATACGCCCGATCCGAAGCCCGAGCCGTCCCTGCCTGGCCGCCTGCTGGCCGGCAACCGGGCTGGCGTGGCGGCGCTGGCGGTGTCGATCCTGGCGCTGATCGTGGCGCTCGCCCCCTATGCCTCGGGCGGCCCCTTCGGCTCGCGCGTGCGCGCCTATCTCGTCGAGCACCCGGAGGTGCTCCAGGAGGTCAGCATCGCCCTTGACCAGAAGGCGCAGCAGCAGCAGATCGTCGAGAACCGCCAGAAGACCGCCGAGATCAACGCCACGGCGGCGGCCAATCCGGGCCTGCTCGCCGTCGACCGCCGCGATGCGGCCTTCGGGCCCGTCGACGCCAGGGTGACGGTGATCGAGTTCTTCGACTTCCGCTGCCCGGGCTGCAAGGCCACCGCGCCCGAGGTGCTGCGCATGATGCAGGCCCACCCCGATGTGCGCTTCGTGTTCAAGGAGTGGCCGATCCTCGACGGCCCCAGCAACGGCGTGTCGCACTACGCCGCCCGCGCCGCCCAGGCGGCGCACCGGCAGGGCAAATACCTGCCCGTCTTCCGCGATCTGATGGCGGCCCCCGCCCTGTCGGAGGCCGCGGTCGACTCCATCCTCGCCGCCAACGGAGTCTCTCTGTCCCAGGCCGAGGCGGCGATGTCCGGCCCGGAGATCGCACGCCACATGGCCGACATGCAGACCTCGGCCACCGCGCTCGGCCTGGTCGGAACACCGACCTTCTTCGTCAACGGCAAGGCCAGCGAGTCGATCCAGCCGGCCGCGCTCGACCGGGCGATCCGCGAGGCCAAGGCCGGCTGACCGGTCGCCCCGGGACCGTCGTCCCCAGCTGACGCAAGCTAACCCCAGGGCGAGGCCCTGCGGCGCTTCTCCCGCTGGGCGGATCAGCCCATAGTTCCGACTCCATGCCCATCCGCCGCCTCCCGCCCGAGACCGTCAACCGCATCGCCGCCGGCGAGGTGGTCGAACGCCCGGCCAGCGCCATCAAGGAGCTGGTCGAGAACGC
>DASRXE010000052.1:0-3394 GCA_035654315.1 Brevundimonas sp. | reverse complement strand
CGCGGATCGGCCAGGGCCTGGTCCGTGATCTCGGCCGGATCGTCGATGTGGCTTTCGCGGCCGTCGATCTCGGCGAGGGCGCGATGCATGTTTAGCAGGCCGGGGCCGCAGATCAGCCGCTCGATCGAGACACGGTCGTAGCGGCGGCGCAGGATGCGCAGGATCTCGTCCTCGATGGGATCACCGGGCGCGAAACAGGCGTGGCCGCCCTCGGACGGCATGGCCATCTCGCGGCCGTGGAAGTCGCGGATCAGGGCCGAGACGCCGAAGCCGGTGCCGGGACCGAGCACCGCGATGGCGCTGTCGGGGTCGCCCTCTTCAGGCCCGCCCAGCGACGCCAGCTCGTCCCGGGGCACGACCCCCGCGCCCCAGGCCAGCGCCTCGAAATCATTGATCAGGCGCACGGGATCGAGGCCGAGCGTGCCGAGCTCATCCTCGGATACGCGCCACGGGGAATTGGTCAGGTCGATGGCGCCGTCGGTGACCGGGCCGGCCACGGCGATGACGCCGGAGGTCGGCTTGACCTCGCAGCTGTCGACGAAGGCCTTCACGCCGCCGAGGAAGGTCGGATGGTCGGCGCCCTTGAAACTCTGATGGTGCTCGAGCACCGGCTTGCCGTTGACCATGTGGGCGATGGCGAAGCGGGCGTTGGTGCCGCCGACGTCGCCGACCAGCAGCGTCTTGTCCCAGGCGATGGTCATGCGGCGGTCTCCATGGGGCGGGGCGTGTCAGGCATCGACGGCGCGGTCGTTGAGGTTGGGGTCGGGCTGGCGATCGCTCCAGGTCGAGCCGCCCACCGGCAGGGCGAAGCAGATCGAGGCGCCTTCCTCGGCGGTCGAGACGACGTGACGGAAGGCCCCGAACAGTTCGCGGCCATAGCCCCATGATGAACCACTGGCGTGGTCCTCGGAGCGGGTCGCGGCCGGGCGGGCCGACAGGTCGACGCCGACTGTTGTCAGGACGCCTGCGTCCGGGTCGAGCCGGATGATGTCGCCATCCTGAACCCGCGACAGAAACCCGCCGGCCAGCGCCTCGGGCGAGACGTGGATGGCGGCGGGGGTCTTGCCGGAGGCGCCGGACATCCGGCCGTCGGTCACGAAGGCGACCTTGAAGCCCTTGTCCTGCAACACGCCGAGCGCGGGCGAGAGGCTGTGCAGTTCGGGCATGCCGTTGGCCTTCGGGCCCTGGAAGCGGAGGACCACGATGACATCGCGGTCGAGCTTGCCGTCCTTGAAGGCCTGCAGGGCGTCTTCCTGGGTTTCGAAGACGGCGGCGGGGGCCTCGACGATGCGGTTCTCGGGCTTGACGGCCGAGACCTTGATGACGGCGCGGCCGAGATCGCCCTGGACGAGGCGCAGGCCGCCCTCGCGGTCGAACGGATCGGAGGCGGGACGCAGGATGTCGGTGTCGAGACTTTCGCTGACGCCGTCGCGCCAGACCAGCTCGCCGTCGACCAGCGACGGCTCCTGGAAATAGTGATGGATGCCGGGGCCCATGATGGTCTGGACGTCGGTGTGGATGTTGCCGGCGCCGGCCAGCTCGCGGGCCACGAAGGCGACGCCGCCGGCGGCCTGGAAGGCGTTCACATCGGCCGAGCCGTTGGGATAGACGCGGGCCAGCAGGGGGGTGACCGAGCTGAGCTGGTCCATGTCAGTCCAGTCGATCAGCACGCCGCCAGCGCGGGCCATGGCCACGAGGTGGATGGCGTGGTTGGTCGAGCCCCCGGTCGCCAGCAGGGCGACGATCATGTTGACGATCGACTTCTCGTCGATGACGTCGGCCATGCGGCCCTTGCCTTCGCGGGCCAGTTCGACGGCGCGTTTCGCGGCGGCCGCGGTGAGGGCGTCGCGCAGGCCGGTCTCCGGGTGGACGAAGGCGGTCGAGGGCATGTGCAGCCCGGCCAGCTCCATCATCATCTGGTTGGAGTTGGCGGTGCCGTAGAAGGTGCAGGTGCCGGGCGAGTGGTAGGAGCCGATCTCGCTTTCGAGCAGGGTCTGACGATCGACCTTGTTCTGGGCGTAGAGGCCGCGGATGCGGGCCTTCTCGGCGTTCGGGATGCCGCTGGGCATGGGGCCGGCCGGGGCGAACACCACCGGCAGGTGGCCGAAGGCCAGCGAGCCCATGAACAGGCCCGGCACGATCTTGTCGCAGACGCCGAGGCAGATGACGGAGTCGAAGGCGTCATGGGTCAGGGCGACGCCGGTGGACATGGCGATGACGTCGCGGCTGAACAGCGACAGCTCCATGCCGGGACGGCCCTGGGTGACGCCGTCGCACATGGCGGGCGTGCCGCCGGCGACCTGCGCCGTGGCGCCGGCCTCGCGCGCGGCCTCGCGGATGATCGGGGGGAAGCGCTCGAACGGGGTGTGGGCCGAGAGCATGTCATTGTAGGCCGTGACGATGCCGACGTTGGGCTGTTGCCCGCCCATGGCGACGAGCTTGTCGCGCACCGGCTGGCCGGCGAAGGCGTGGGCCCAGTTGGCGCAGGACAGCTTGGCGCGGGCGACGCCGTTGTCGCGGGCGGCGTCCATGCGGCGCAGGTAGTCCGTGCGGGTGGCGCGGGAGCGCTCGACGATGCGGGCGGTGACTTCGGCGACGACGGGATTCAGTTCGGTCATGGGGCGGCCTCCGTCCACAGCACGTCGAGGGGCGCGCGGTTGGCGATCAGGGCGGCGATCGGATGGGTGTTCGGATCGCCGGCGGCCTCCTGCTCGAAGACCTCGCGCTTCTTCGCCCCGGCCAGGGCGAGAACGACGCGTCGGGCGCCAGTCAGGTAGGGCAGGTTGATCGACAGCCGCTCGAGCGACGGCGGCATGCCGTCGCGGCCGGCGGCGACGCCGAACACGGTGGGGCGCAGCGCCGGGCTGAGCAGCGACTTGAGGGCGGGATTTCCGGGGAACATGGAACAGATATGGCCATCCTCCCCCATGCCGAGAAGGGCTGCGTCGATGCGCCCGCCCTCCGCGGCGAGGGCGTGGGCGGCCAAGGCGGCGACGCGGTCGATGGTCACCTGCGGGCTGTAAAGGGGGACGAAGCGCGCAGCCGCCGCGGGCCCGGTCAACAAGGTGCGCTTCATCAGGGCGGCGTTGGAGTCGGACGACGATTCCGGGACGTAACGCTCGTCCACCAGGGTGACGACGACCTTCGACCAGTCGAGCGGCGCCTGGGCGAGCCGGGCGTAGATCGGAGCCGGGGTGGAGCCGCCGGCGCCGGCGAACACAGCCTTGCCGGTCTCGGTCAGGGCCGTGTCCAAGGTCTCGGCGAGGCGATCGGCGCAGGCCTCGGCCCAGGCGCTGGCGTCGGGGAAGGTCTGGATCTCAGCCATGTCCGGAATTCCACTGGCGACCGGTGCGGGAGAGCAGCAGGTCGGCGGCTTCGGGGCCCCAGCTGCCGG
>DASRXE010000051.1:0-11922 GCA_035654315.1 Brevundimonas sp. | reverse complement strand
GGCGATGAAGATCCCCGACGGCATGGATTTCGAAACCGCCGCGGCCCTGGTGATGACCTACGGCACCTCGTATTACGCCCTGAAGGACCGGGCCCAGCTGAAGGCGGGCGAGAGCCTGCTGGTGCTGGGCGCGGCGGGCGGCGTCGGCGTCGCCGCGGTCGAGCTGGGCAAGGCCATGGGCGCGCACGTCATCGCCGCCGCCTCGACCAACGACAAGGTCCAGTTCGCGCTGGAGGCCGGGGCCGACAACGGCCTGATCTATCCCACCGGCAAGATGGACAAGGCGGCCCAGAAGGAACTGTCGGGCGAGTTCAAGCTCGCCTCGGGCCGCGATGGCGCCGACGTGGTCTATGACGCGGTCGGCGGCGACTATTGCGAGCCGGCGCTGCGGGCCATGGACTGGAACGGCCGCTATCTGGTGGTCGGCTTCCCGGCGGGCATTCCCGCCTTGCCGCTGAACCTGACGCTCCTCAAGTCGGTGTCCGTGATCGGGGTGTTCTGGGGCGCGGCGGTGATGCGCGATCCGGCCGCCCACGCCGCAAACATGGCCGACCTTTTCCGCTTCTGGAGCGAGGGCAAGATCAAGCCGCGGGTCAGCCGCACCTTCCCGCTTGAGCGCGCCCACGAAGCGATCAAGGCGCTGGGCGACCGCTCGGTGATGGGCAAGGTGGTGGTGACGGTGGAGAGCTAGTCCTGCCTCAGCCGCGCCAGCGCAGCCTCCGCCTGTTCCTTGTGCCGCCGCTTGATGTTGGCGCCGAGGGTGGCGATCAGGGCGGTGACCACCGCCGCGTCGTCGGTGAAGCCGATGCCGGCGAAGATGTCCGGAATGGCGTCGATGGGCAGGACGAAATAGGCCAGGGCGCCCATCATGATCCCCTTGGCCGCCATCGGCGTCTCCGGGTCGCGGGCGGAATAGTAGACGCTGACCACCTGCTTCGCGAACGGGATGCGCGCCGCCGTGCGCCGAACCTTCGGCCAGAAGCCCTTGCTCACCCGCATCTCGTTGACCCGCTGCACCGACGGCACGAGGGCCTTCGCGGGGTCGAGCGCCTCGTCGGGCGTCATCGGTTTGGCTTTGGCGGTCATGGCGGCTAAATCCCCGCGGCATTCATCGGTTCACATCAAGACATAGGGGCTCCGGCCATGAAACTCGACGGTTCGATCGCGGCGGTGGTGACGGGCGGGGCCTCGGGCCTGGGCGAGGGCACGGCGCGCGCCATCGCGGCGACCGGCGCGAAAGTGGCGCTGTTCGACCTCAACGAGGAGGCCGGCGAGCGCATCGCGGCCGAGATCGGCGGCGTCTTCTGCAAGGTCGACGTCACCGACGACGCCTCGGTCGCCGCCGCCTTCGAAAAGGCCCGCGCCGCCCACGGCCAGGAGCGGCTGACGGTCAACTGCGCCGGCATCGCCACCGGCCAGAAGACCGTGTCTCGCAAGAAGGACACCGGCGAGATCCGCGCCCACGACATGGCCCAGTTCGAGCGCACCGTCCGCGTCAACCTGTTCGGCACCTTCCGCGTCCTGTCGCAGTCGGCGGCGGGCATGGTGACGCTGGAGCCGATGGAAGACGGCGAGCGCGGCCTGATCGTCAACACCGCCTCGGTGGCGGCCCAGGACGGCCAGATCGGCCAGGCGGCCTATTCGGCGTCCAAGGGCGGCGTCTACGCGATGACCCTGCCGGTCGCCCGCGACCTTGCCCAGGAAGGGGTCCGCTGCAACACCATCCTGCCCGGGATCATGTGGACGCCGATGATGGCCGGCATGGACCAGAAGATCCAGGACGCCCTCGCCGCCGCCATCCCCTTCCCGAGCCGCCTCGGCACGCCGGCCGACTACGCCTCCCTGGTGCTGGAGCTGGCCCGCAACGTCTACATCAACGGCGAATGCATCCGCCTCGACGGCGCGATCCGGCTGGCGCCGCGCTGACGCGGGTGCGCTTCGCGCAGGCCGCCAACGCTGGCAACGCGGTTGCTCGCCGCCCGAGCGCGGAATTGTTCAGTGGGGGGCTTGCGAGGGATCGGACCTTCCCGCTATACGCCCGCCTCCGACTGAAGTGCGGGCGTAGCTCAGTGGTAGAGCACAACCTTGCCAAGGTTGGGGTCGAGAGTTCGAATCTCTTCGCCCGCTCCAGTCGTCCCAGGAAGCCCGGTCCTCTCGACCGGGCTTTCTTGCTTTCTGCGCTCCGGGCGGCGTGAGTTTGCCAAGGTTGGGGTCGAGAGTTCGAATCTCTTCGCCCGCTCCAGTCGTCCCAGGAAGCCCGGTCCTCTCGACCGGGCTTTCTTGCTTTCTGCGCCCCGGGCGGCGCTGAACGCCACCGTTGATCCCGCCGCCGGAATCGATCACCGTTCGGTCGGAGCGGGAGGGTCGGTGGAATGGACGGTCACTCAGGTGCGGATGCTCGGCCGGGTGTCGCGGAGGCGAAGCGCCTGGACGCCTTCGTAGACGCGGCCTTCGCCTTCGCGGTGTCGCTTCTGATCATCGCTGGCGGAGAGCCGCTGCGGTCGTTCGATGATCTGCTGCGCGCCTTGATGCGCATCCCCGCCTTCCTCGCCGGGTTCGCGCTGATCGTCCTGTTCTGGCTGGCGCACCGGGCCTGGTCCGCGCTCGGACCGAAGCGGGACAGAATGGCGACCCTGCTCAGCCTCGCCGTGGTGTTTTCGGTGCTCGTGTTCGTGTTTCCACTCAGGCTGCTGAGCGAGACGGCGGTGCATTTCATGTCCGGCGGCCTGCTGCCCGGCGGCGAGCTGATCGGCAGCTTCGGTGAACTGGGCTGGATCTACCTGATTTACGGCCTCGGCTTCTCGACCCTCTCGATGCTGTACGTCCTCCTGTTTCGTCGCGCCGCGGCCGGGATGGCCGCCGACCTGCCGGCGCGGATCGAGGCGCGATCCTGGGCGCGAACCTGGCTTCTCGCCGCCATCGCCGGGGTGCTGTCGTCCGTGGCCGCGCTGAGCCCCCTGCTGCCGGTCGCGCCCTGGCTGCCCGGCGTCACCTACTGGATCATTCCGCTCGGCATCTGGATCTTCGCCGCCATGGACCGACGCCGGGCAGGACGCCCGGCCGCGGCGGAAGAAGAGACCGCGCCCGTCTGATCCGCCGCTCGCCACTGGACCCCCGGCTCCCGTCAAGCTAGTCGCCCTGGCGGGGAAACCGGGCCGTTCCGGTTCGCCGTTTGCAGGGTATCGCCCGGACGGCGCCATGGGGCGCCAGAACGGGACAGTCGGGACGCATGTTTCTGGAAGGCCAGGTCAACTGGGTTTGGGTTCTGGGCGGTCTGGCGGCCGTCGGCTGGCTGATCGGTCTGATCGGCCTGTGGCTGGCCGCCGCCAACCGGTCGCGGCATGTCGACGCGACGGGCCAGCTGGATGAAGTCCAGCGGGTGGCCGAGGATTCGCAGAAGCGGCTGTTCGAGACGCTGAACGCCATTCCGGTCGCCCTCGTGGAGACGGACCGGCAAGGCAAGTTCGTCTTCGCCAACCGGGCCGCGCACCAACTTCTGGGACGACGTGACGCCGAGCTGATCGGTCTGCGCTTCCACTCGGCGACCTGGGGCATCACCTTCCCCGACGGCCGGCCCATACCGCCGGACCTGCTCCCCAGCGCTCGCGCCCTGAGGGGACAGACGGTCAAGGGCTTCCAGCATTTGCTGGCCAACCCGTCCTCGCGTCGCAAGATGCTGGTCGCGGTCACGGCCATGCCGATCGAGAACGAACTAGGCCAGATCACCGGCTCGACCGCCGCGATCGTCGAGGCCGAGAGCTTGATGACGCCGGAGGCGATCACGCCCGAGCCCGCGCCCGCAGGCGACGATCTGACCCGCCGGGTGTTCAACGCCGCATCAAGCGCCCTGGTCGTGGTCGGCGCGGACGGGAGGGTGCGCGAGGCCAATCGCACGGCCCTTCTGGTGCTGGGACGCGAGGCGGCCGAGGGCGATTTCGCCGACCTGTTCCTGGATGAGGACGAACGCGTCGAGGGTCGCCAGTCGCTGCGGGCGGGCCTGATCGCGCCGGCGGGGGAGGCCGAACCGATCCTGTCGCGCCGCGGCGCCGCCGAGGGAATTCGCTGGTCGATGCTGCCGCTTTCGGGCGCCGACGGACAGGTCGACGCCGTGCTGCTGGCCGGCGAGCGCGCCGAGCCCACGCCTCCCGTGGTGGCCATCGCCGAACCGACGGAGGCGGCGTCCGACGCCGACCCCGCGACCGATGACGCCCTGCGCGAGGAAGCCGCCGCCGCCCGGGCGACCGCCGCCGAGGCGCTGGCGGCCGCCGACGCCGCACGCCGCGAGGCCGACGAGGCCCGCGCCACCGCCGAACGGATCCGGGCCGAGGCCGAGGCCGAGTTGCAGGGCGGGCGGCGAATGGAGAGCGTCGGCCGGCTGACCGGCGGACTGGCGCACGACTTCAACGCCGTGCTCGGCGTGATGACCGGGGCGCTGGACATGATGCTGCGCCAGGCCGACGACCCGGCCCGGGTACGGCGCATCGGCCAGGCGGCGCTCGCCGCCGGCCAGAAGGGCGAACTGCTGACCCGCCGCCTGACCGCCTTCTCGCAGGGGGACGACGAGCCGGTGCTGCGGATCATGGACGCCGGCGTGCTGCTGAAGGGGATGGAGAGCCGGTTGCGGGACATGGCGGGCCCGGGCGTCGATCTGATGATCGAGGGGCCGGTCGAGGCGGCGCCTGCGAGGATCGACCCCGTGGCGTTCGAAGGGGCGGTCAAGGCGCTGACGCGCAACGCCGTCGAGGCGATCGACGGACAGGGTTCGGTGGCTGTGCGCCTGGAGGCGCTGCTGGAAGGCGGCCTGCGCCTGAGCGTCCGCGACAGCGGCCCAGGTATGGACCGTGACCTGGCCGCCCGGGCGGTGGAGCCCTTCTTCACGACCCGGGAGGGGGCGGCGGGCCTCGGTCTGTCGCAGGCCTACGCCTTTGCTCGGCAGTCCGGCGGCGTGCTGTCGATCGACGGCCAGCCGGGGCAGGGGGCGGAGGTGTCGATCACCCTGCCCGCCGCAGTCGCCTGACCGGCGCAGCCGCTGGCGCCGCCGGCGGAGCAGTGTAGAATGGTTAAGGCCTGTGGGAGGGTTGATCATGAAGCTGTTGCGTTTCGTCGTGGTGATCGCGGTTCTGGCCTATGCCGGCTGGCTGGCGTGGCCGTTCCTGTCGCCCTTCATCGAAGGCGCGACCCCGGAAGCGGCGTCCTTGGGCGCAGGGGCTGAGAATGCGGGCGGCGGAGACCTGTTCGGCTTCCTGCCGGTCTGGACGTTGTGGGCTGCGGCCATTGGTCTGTATGTGATCGCCGCCCTGATGCTCGGCGGGGGCGATTCGAGGGCAGCCGTGGCCTATTTCCTTGGCTTTCTCGCCGACGCGGGCCTGCGGCTGGCGCTGGATCGGCAGGGCGGCGAGGCCGTCGCGTCGGGACCGGCCACCATGGCCGCGCCCGAGGCGCTCTCCACCCTGCCTGTCGAGCCGCTGTGGCTGTTGCTGGGGGGGCTCGTGCTGCTGGGCGTGCTGGTGATGATCGCGGGGCGCCGCATCCGTCGGGCCCGGACGCCCGGACAATTGGCCTACTAGAGCGTAACGCCTCGCCTCGGCCGTTGCAGCGCCTATATCGGTCGGAACGGTTGACGCGCATCCGCGCGCCGCTAGGTTCCGCGCGCTCCCCCGCGCCCACTAGACGAGAGACTCCATGGCCGAAGCCGCATCCTATGACGTCGTCATCATCGGCGGCGGGCCCGGCGGGTACAACGCCGCCATACGGGCGGGGCAGTTGGGGCTGAAGGCCGCCTGCGTCGAGATGCGCGACACGCTGGGCGGCACCTGCCTCAACGTCGGGTGCATGCCTTCCAAGGCCCTGCTGCACGCGTCCGAGCTGTTCGAGGCGGCGGGCAAGGAATTCGCCGGGCTCGGCATCGAGGTCGGCACCCCGAAACTGAATCTGACCCAGATGATGGGCCAGAAGGCGGACAGCGTCGCGGCCCTGACCAAGGGCATCGAATTCCTGTTCAAGAAGAACAAGGTCGACTGGCTGAAGGGCCGCGGGCGCATCGTCGGCAAGGGTCAGGTCGAGGTCGCCGCCGCCGACGGGTCGAAGACGATGCTCGCGGCGAAAAACATCGTCATCGCCACCGGCTCGGAGCCGACGCCGCTGCCGGGCGTGGCTTTCGAGGACGGCAAGGTGGTGGATTCCACCGGCGCCCTGTCGCTGCCGGCGGTGCCGAAGCAACTGATCGTCATCGGCGCGGGGATCATCGGCCTGGAGCTGGGCTCGGTGTGGCGCCGCCTGGGGGCGCAGGTGACGGTGGTCGAATATCTTGACCGGATCACGCCGGGCATGGACGGCGACGTCGCCAAGGCGTTCCAGCGCGCCCTGACAAAGCAGGGCATGAGCTTCAAGCTGGGGTCGAAGGTCACCGGGGCGAAGACATCGAAGGACGGCGTGGAGCTGACCATCGAGCCGGCCGCAGGCGGCGGCGCCGAGACGTTGAAGGGCGATGTGGTGCTGGTCGCCATCGGCCGCCGCCCATACACCGAAGGTCTCGGGCTGGAGACGGTCGGCGTTGAGGCGGACAAGCGCGGCTTCGTGGCCGGCGATCACTTCAAGGTGGCCGACGGCGTGTGGGTCATCGGCGACGTCACCCACGGTCCGATGCTGGCGCACAAGGCGGAAGAGGACGCCGTCGCCGTGATCGAGCTGATCGCCGGCAAGGCCGGGCATGTCGACTACGACCTGGTGCCGAGCGTGGTCTACACCAGCCCGGAAGTGGCCTGGGTCGGCAAGACCGAGGAGCAGCTGAAGGAGGCGGGCGTCGCCTACAAGACGGGCAAATTCCCGTTCAGCGCCAACAGCCGGGCCAAGATCAACCACGAGACCGAAGGCTTCGCCAAGGTGCTGGCCGACGCCACGACGGACCGCATCCTGGGCGTCCACATCCTCGGTCCGCAGGCCGGCGAGATGATCGGCGAGGCCTGCGTGGCCATGGCGTTCGGCGGATCGAGCGAGGACATCGCCCGCATCTGCCATCCACACCCGACCCGCTCGGAAGCGGTAAAACAGGCCGCCATGGGCGTCGACAACTGGACGATGCAGGCCTGATTCAGGCGCGCGGATGCGCGGCTGAATAGGCGTCCAGCAGGCGGGCGGCGTCGACGGCGGTGTATTTTTGGGTCGTCGACAGGCTGGCGTGACCGAGCAGTTCCTGGATCGAGCGCAGGTCGGCGCCCGCCCCGAGCAGGTGGGTGGCGAAGCTGTGGCGCAGGGCGTGGGGCGTGGCGCTGGCCGGCAGGCCGAGGCGGCCGCGCAGCCGCTGCACCGTGGCCTGCACGTGGCGTGGGCTGAGCGGACCGCCGCGGCGGGCGCGGAACAGGGCGTCGGACGGCTCCAACGGAAAGGGTTGCAGGGCGAGGTAGGCGTCGACCGCCTCGCGCACGGCCGGCAGAACGGGCGCCAGCCGGGTCTTGCCGCCCTTGCCGGTGATGCGCAGCGACTCCGGCAGGGGCGCGTCGGCGCGGGTCAGGGACAGGCCTTCGGAAATGCGCAGGCCGCAGCCGTACAGCAGGGTCAGGACAGCGCGGTCGCGGGCGGCTTCCCATGGCTCGGCGTCGGGATCGGCGGCGGGCTCGCGCATCAGGCCGCGGGCCTGGTCCTCGCTGACCGGACGGGGCAGGGAGGCCTTGACGCGGGGCCCGCGGACGAGGGCGAGTTGGGGCGCCGCGACGCCGCAACGACGGTCGAGGAAGACGTGGAAGGTGCGGATCGCCGACAGGGTCTGGCTGATCGAGCGGGCGCCGAGCGGCCGGTCTCCGGAGCGACGCCCGGCGAGATGGGCGCGCAGTTCGGCGGGGGTGACGGTTCCCAACGCCGCCATGGTGGGGGCCTCCCCGCGGTGGCGCTGGAGGAAGGCGAGGTAGTGGCGGCCGATGTGGCCGTAGGCCTCGAGGGTGCGGGGCGACAGGCGGCGTTCGTGGGCGAGGTGCTCCAGCCAGGCGGCCAGGGCTTCATCGGCGCTGTGGGGGGCGCTCAGCTGAGGATGGGCCATCGTTCGGCCGTGCGCTCGACCACCCGGGCGATGAAGGCGACCAGTTCGCAGCCCATGGTGGGGGTGAAGCCGTCCTCGTCCGGCGAGCCGAAGGCGCACAGGGCGGGGCGGGCCGGGGGCTCGTCGCCGGGGAACAGCGGGGCCATGCGGATCAGGGCCACCGACTTCACCTGATCGTCGGCCGCGCCGAAAAGGTCGAGGCCGTCGAAATTGGGCCCGAGCCAGGTCAGGCCGTCGTCGCCGAGCAGCTTGCCGACGTGCCCGGCCTCGAGCGATTTCCAGCCGAACGGGACGCCGCCGGGCTTTTCGAGGGCGACCACGGCGCCGGTCAGACCGAAGCGGCCCTGGGCCACGCCGTCGAGGCGGCGGGCGAGGTCGGAGGGGCTGCGCGCCTCCATCAGGTCGAGGGCGGCGACGTGGGTCTGGGTCTGGGCGGCGAAATTGGCCCGGGCGACGGCCTCGATGCGCTTGCGGGCGTCGGCCTCGCGCTCGGCGGCGGCTTCCAGACGGGTCAAGGCGGCGCGGCCGAATTCGACCACGTTGCGGCCGTGCGGCTTGAGGCCGATCTCCTCCAGCAGCGAGCGGTCGTCGAGGAGGGTCTGGGGATTGGCCTGGAGCCAGGCGCGGATCTCCGGCCAGTGCGGCTCGGCGGGCTCGGACGAAAGGTCAGGCGATACGCTCACGAGACCTCTCCCCGAGGTACATTAGAGGATGGACTGGCCGGTCTTGCCCCAGTCCGCCAGGAAGGCATCAAGCCCCTTGTCGGTTAACGGGTGCTTTACCAGGGCCTTGAAGGTGTCAGCCGGCAGGGTGGCGGCGTCGGCGCCGGCGACGGCGGCGGCCGAGACATGGCCCGGGTTGCGCAGGCTGGCGGCGAGGATCCCGGTGGCGAAGTCGTGGGTGTCGTACAGCACCCGGATCTCCTCCAGCAGGCCGATGCCGTCGGCGCCGTGGTCTTCCAGACGGCCGACGAAGGGCGAGACGAAGGTGGCGCCGGCCTTGGCGGCCAGCATGGCCTGGGCGGCCGAGAAGCACAGGGTGACGTTGGTCTTGATCCCCTTGTCGGCGAA
Source organism: Brevundimonas sp. (assembly GCA_035654315.1). Classification (GTDB taxonomy): domain Bacteria; phylum Pseudomonadota; class Alphaproteobacteria; order Caulobacterales; family Caulobacteraceae; genus Brevundimonas. The sequence goes on along the minus strand of DASRXE010000051.1, from coordinate 2,820 downwards.
GGCGCGGGTGGCGCGCAGGCCGTCCCAGGTCAGGGGCAGCTTCACCACGACATTGGGGGCGATGGCGGCGAGCTTGTCGCCTTCCTTGACCATGGTCTCGAAATCCGTGGCCACGGCCTCGGCGGAGATCGGGCCCTCGACGAGGGCGCAAATCTCGGCGATGACCTCGGCTATGTTGCGACCGGATTTGGCGATCAGCGTGGGATTGGTGGTGACGCCGTCCACCATTCCGGTGGGGACCATGTCCTTGATGACGGCGACGTCGGCGGTGTCGAGGAAGAGTTTCATGGGCGCGGTGTTTAACGCCGGACTGAAGAGAGTGCGAGCCAAATCCTCTCCCGCAGGGGGAGGGGGACCGCGCAGCGGTGGAGGGGGCGTAAGGTTCAGGCGCCGGTTCTTGCCGAAGGCCCCCTCCACCATCCTTCGGATGGTCCCCCTCCCCCAATGGGGGAGGACCCGTTGATCGTCGCCTCCGTTCTCATTCCCCTGCCGGTGCCCGAGGCCTTCGACTACGAGGTTCCCGAAGCGCTCGATCTGAGGCGCGGCGATCAGGTGGCCGTGCCGCTGGGGCCGCGGCTGATGCGCGGGGTGGTGGCCGAGGTTCGGGAGACGACAGGGTCGAACCGGCGGCTGAAGGCGGTGGAGCAGGTGCTGGACGATCCGCGGCTGCCGGAGCGGACGGTGGACTTCGTGGAGTGGGCGGCGCGGTGGACGCTGAGCGCGCCGGGGGAGATGGCGTCGGCGGCGCTGAAGGGGCTGCGGGCGCCGCGGCCCCGGCCGGAGCGGCGGGTGCGGCGGGTCGGGGAACGGGCGCCAGCGAAGCTGACGACGGCGCGGGCGGCGGTGCTGGAGGCGCTGGGCGAGCGGGCCATGCCGGGGCCTGATCTGGCGCGAGCGGCGGGCGTGTCGTCGGGGGTGGTCAAGGGGCTGGTCGACGAAGGGGTGCTGGAGGTGGTGGAGATCGAGGCGACAGCCGCCTTCGATGCGCCCGATCCGGATCATGCGCCGGCGACGCTGAATGCCGATCAGGCGGCGGCGGCGGAGGCGATCGCGGCGGCGACGGCGAAGGGCGGGTTCGCGCCCTTCCTGCTCGACGGCGTCACCGGCTCGGGCAAGACCGAGGCCTATCTGGAGGCGGCGGCGCGGGCCCTGAAGGCGGACCCGACGGCGCAGGTGCTGATCCTGCTGCCGGAGATCGCCCTCACCCAGGCTTTGATCGAGCGGATCGCGGCGCGGTTCGGGGCGGCGCCGGCGGAGTGGCATTCGGGGGTGGCCCCGCCGAAGCGGCGGCAGGTGTGGGAGGCGGTGGTCGCCGGGCGGTGCAACATCGTGGTCGGGGCGCGGTCGGCGCTGTTCCTGCCCTACGCCAACCTGCGGCTGCTGGTGGTGGACGAGGAGCACGACGGCTCGTTCAAACAGGAGGAGGGGCTGGTCTATCACGGCCGCGATCTGGCCGTGGCGCGGGCGCGGATCGAGGGGGCGACGGTGGTGCTGGCCTCGGCCACGCCGTCGCTGGAGACGCTGTGGAACGCTCATCATGGGCGTTACGCCTGGCTGAAGCTGGAGGCGCGGCACGGGGCGGCGGTGCTGCCGCGGATCGATCTGCTGGACCTGAGACAGGCGCCGCCCGATCCGCAAACCTGGCTGTCGCAGCCGCTGAGGGAGGCGATCGGCGAGACCTTGCAGCGGGGCGAGCAGACCCTGCTGTTCCTCAACCGGCGGGGCTATGCGCCGGTGGTGCTGTGCCGGGCCTGCGGGCACCGGATGACGGCGCCGGACACCGACAGCTGGCTGGTCGAGCATCGCTACACCGGGCGGCTGGTCTGCCATCTGACCGGCTTCACCATGGTTCGGCCGAAGCACTGTCCGTCGTGCGGGGCCGAGGATTCGCTGGTCTCGGTCGGGCCGGGGGTGGAGCGGGTCGAGGAGGAGGTGCGCCAGCTGTTCCCCGAGGCGCGGACGGCGGTGTTCAGCTCGGACACCGTGCCCGACGGCAAGTCGGCGCGGGCGCTGATCCAGCGGATGGCGGACGGGGAGATCGACATCCTGGTGGCCACCCAGGCGGCGGCCAAGGGGCATAATTTCCCGCACCTGACCCTGGTCGGGGTGGTCGACGCCGACCTGGGGCTGAGGGGCGGCGACCTGCGGGCGGCGGAGCGGACCTTTCAACTGTTGACCCAGGCGACCGGGCGGGCCGGACGGGCGGACAAGCCGGGACGGGCCATCCTGCAGACCTGGACGCCGGAGCATCCGGTGCTGCAGGCGCTGGCGGCGGGCGACCGCAACGCCTTCGTCGAGGCCGAGATGGCCGAGCGCGAGGCGGCGTCTTTGCCGCCGCACGGCCGGCTGGCGGCGATCATCCTGTCGGGCGAGAACGCGGCCGCGGTCGAGAAGGTGGCCCGCGAGCTGGCCGGCTCGATCCCGAATGCGGAGCGGCTGGAGGTCTATGGGCCGGCGGACGCGCCTTTGGCGCTGGTGCGCGGGCGGCGGCGCAAGCGGCTGCTGGTGCGGGCCGACCGGGACGTGGACCTGCAGGGGTTCCTGCGGGCGTGGCTTGCGCGGGTGAAGGTCCCGGCATCGGTGCGGCTGAATGTCGATGTGGATCCGTACAGCTTTCTTTAGGGCGCCAACGCTCGCGGCGTGGCCGCCGCACTCTGCTTGAGCGCGGGCACGGCTGTTCGCCGCTTCCGGAAAAGCGGTGTGGGGAGGTCGGCGGAGCGCGGGCGTTCGGCCCGGAACCGATGTGGCCCCCTGCTTTCGCGTTACGGGGGCCTTGATGGATTTTCGGCTGAACGTCCGCGCTCCGCCGCGACCGGTTCA
>DASRXE010000050.1:0-26007 GCA_035654315.1 Brevundimonas sp. | reverse complement strand
GAGACGGGGTGCGGATGACGTCCCGGCCCACCTGCGGCCTTGATGTCCGCTCCCCTCCTGTACCGGCGAGCGGCGACGCCCGCCGCGCCCTGCCTCACACCATAAGCCGCTTCATCAGCTCGGCGGTGGACGGATCCAGCCCGGCCGAGGGTTCGCCCGCCTGTACGTCGTTCAGGATCGCCTTCGCCAGCACCTTGCCCAGCTCCACGCCCCACTGGTCGAAGCTGTTGATGTCCCAGATGACGCCCTCGACGAAGGTCTTGTGCTCATAGAGGGCGATCAGGGCGCCGACGGCTTCGGGCGTCAGGGCGTCCATCAGCAGGGTCGTCGAGGGCCGGTCGCCGGGGAAGGCCTTGTGCGGCGCCAGCCGGTCGGCCTCGGCCTCGTCCGCGCCCGCCGCCAACAGCTCGGCCCGCGCCTCGGCCTCCGTCTTGCCGACCATCAGCGCCTGCGCCTGCGCCAAGGCGTTGGACCACAGCGGGGCGTCGCCCTCGCGGGCGTCCATGGCGGCGCCTGACGTATGGCGGACCACGATGAACTCGGCCGGGACCACCTGCGGCCCCTGATGGATCTGCTGGAAGAAGGCGTGCTGGCCGTTGGTGCCCGGCTCGCCGAACACGATCGGCCCGGTGGCGGTGTCGACCGCCGCGCCGTCGCGCTTCACCCGCTTGCCGTTGGACTCCATCTCCAGCTGCTGCAGAAAGGCGGGCAGGCGGCGCAGGCCGTGGGCGTAGGGCGCCACCGTTCGGGCGTGGCGGCCCAGTCCCTCGACGTTGAACACCTGCGCCAGGGCGAGCAGCACCGGGGCGTTCTTCTCCAGATCCGCGGTCAGGAAATGCTCGTCCATGGCCCGGGCGCCGGCCAGCACCCGTTCGAACACATCCCAGCCGAGCGCGACCGCGGCCGACAGGCTGACCGCCGACCACAGCGAGTAGCGGCCGCCGACCCAGTCGCGGAAACCGAACGTCCGCCCGCAGCCCCACGCTTCAGCCTTCTCAGGCGCGGCGGTGACGCCGATCAGATGCCGGGCCATCCGCTTCGGCGGCAGGCTCTCGGCCAGCCAGGCCTTGGCCAGATCGGCGTTGGCCAGGGTCTCCTGGGTCGTGAAGGTCTTGGAGACCACCACCACCAGCGTGGTCTCCGGGTCCAGCCCGGCCAGGGCTTCGCCCATGTCGCGCGGGTCGATGTTGGCCACGAAGCGCAGGTCTATGGTCGGCTCCAGCGGCCGCAGCGCGTCCCAAAGCAGGCGCGGGCCCAGGTCCGAGCCGCCGATGCCGATGTGGACGATGGCCGTGAACGGCTGTTTGGCGCCGCCCGTTTCGGCCCCCGAGCCGATATCGGTCGCGAACTGGGCCATGTCTCGCCGGGTCGCCGCCACCTCTTTCGACACCGGTTGGCCGAGAGCGCGGAAGTCGGCGTCGTCGGCGGCCCGCAGGGCCGGGTGCAGCACGGCCCGGTTCTCGGTGTTGTTGACCGCCTCGCCGCCAAACAGAGCGCCCCGGCGGCCCTCCACGTCGCAGGTCCGGGCCAGGTCCAGCGCGGCCTCGAAGCCCTCGGCGCTCCAGCTCTGCTTCGACAGGTCGAGATAGAGGCCGGCCGCCTCGACGCCCATGCGCTCGGTCCGGCCGCGGTCGGCGGCGAACTGGTGGAGAATGCGCGCCCCGGTGTCCTTGCGCGCCACGGCGCGCAGCATTTCAAGGGCCTGGTCACGAGCGGTCATCGGAGAACTCGGCGGGAGGAAGGTAAACCCTCGTTTACGGGTCGGGCGTAAGCCGGTTCAACGCCGAAACCGCGATTCGGCCAAACAATATGAGGTTCGCCATGTCCTGCGGCGTCGCCCTGACCATCTCCCTGCTGCTTTCCGATCCCAATGTGGCCATGGCCGCGGCCCAGCCCCCGGCGGCGGCCGACGCGCCCGTCTCCGTGGCCGGCGAGCCCCTGTTCGCCGACATCGTCGCGCGCTCGGGCCTGCTGCGCACTGAGGTGCAGGGCTGGCTGGCGGCCGGCGCGGGCGATCAGGCCGAATTCTTCGCCAGCCCGGTCTTCAGCCGCTTCAAGAGCCAGGCGGCCGAATTGTCGGCCCTGGACATGCAGGGTCACCTGATCCTCAAGGAGCGCGGCACGGACGGCGATCTGAAATGCATCCTGCGCGGCATTTCCGAGGACATTCCCGTCAAGGTCGCGGCCGTCGAGGGCGCAGCCACGCCCGCCGAACGCCGCGTCGCCCTCGACGAGCTGGCCTACCTGCTCAACGACAACGTCGAGGTCATCACCGCCCCGCCGCAGCCGGAGGTGTAGGGTCCGTATTCCTTCTCCCGATGGGAGAAGGTGGCCGGGCGGAGCCGGGTCGGATGTGGGGTCTCTCCGGCCGTGGGGAATTGGCGAGGTCGCCCACAGCCCGGTGACTCTCGCCGTCCGCGCGACCCTTCATCCGTCAGCCTCGGCCGCCACCTTCTCCCGCAAGGGGAGAAGGGAAGGCCCTACGGCCAGGACTCCGCCGCCCCCGCTGGCAGGCCGGCGTCCTCGCGCCAGGCGTCACGGTTCGCCTGCACGGTCACCGCATCCACGTACGACAGCGGATGCAGCCATCCCGTCTCGCTCCACAGCGCCGAAGTCCAGCCGTACCGCCCCGCCCACGCCCGGTCGCGGGCCGCCGCTTCCGGCGTCAGATACGTCGCCCGCCACGCCAGAACGAATCCGAGGTGCCAAAGCGGCGCCTGCTCCAGCGGCCCGCCTTGCATCGCCTCGGCCAGTTTCGTCGCCAGCAGCCGCGTTTCCTCCCGCCGGTATTCGAACTCGGCCATCTTGCGCTGCGCGTACCGCTCCCAGCCCTCCACCGGCTCCGGCTCCGGATCGACCGCTTCACGCCGCTTCCACCTTTCCGAGGCGCGACGTCGCCACAGGTTGGCGAGACCTACGTCATACCGCCGCGCCAGCGAGGCCCCGGTCTCCCCGGCCTCCCACGCCCGACGCACCGCGTCCCAGGTGTCATCAGACCGCAGTTTTCGGGGGCGTCCTTCGTCCATGCACACAGCGTCAGGCGCCGGTGCGTCAGAATCGGTCGTCCTGCTCGTATCCCCTTCCTGTCGAGAGAGGAATTGAGCAGGTCGCCACAGCTTTTCAGGACCCGGAAGCCTCCAACGCCTCGACCACCACCCCCTCGGTCAGCAGCTGCGGCAGGATGCGCGGCGCGACCTCGCCCGGGGTGTACAGCAGGTACAGCGGCACCCCCGACCGGCCGTGCCTTCGCAGTTCGGCGGTGATGGCGTCGTCCCGCCGCGTCCAATCCCCAACCAGATAGACGGCGTCGGCCGCGCGGAGCGCCTCGATCGTGCGCGCGGACGTCAGGGCCGCCCCCTCGTTGATCTTGCAGGTCACACACCAGTCGGCGGTGAAATTGACCAGAACCGGCCGTCCCTGCGCCAGAGCCGCCTCGACGGCGGCCGGCGACCAGGGCGCGCTGGCCGGGCCGACACTGGCGGATGACGCCGGGCCAACCGGCTCGGGCGGCAGTTGGGCCGCCATCAGCAGCCCCGCCAGGGCCAGCATCAGGGCCGCAACGCCGGCGACGACGGAAAGCAGGGCGCGTTGTCCGACCGCCCGCCGGGCCTGTGCCCCGCCGAACAGCCAAGCGGCCAGCGCCAGCAGCAGGCCGGCGATGAACAGCAGGCCGAGGGCGTCGCCGCCGGTCTGGCGACCGAACACCCAGGCCAGCCACAGGGCCGCCCCGTACATCGGGAAGGCCAGCAGCCCCTTGAGCCGCTCCATCCATGGACCTGGCCGGGGCAGGCGCGACAGCAGGCCCGGCGTCAGGCTGACCAGCACATAGGGCAGGGCGAGACCGAGGCCGAGCATCAGGAACACCGCCAGCGCCATCGGCCACGGCATCAGCAGCGCCGCGCCGAGCGCCACGGCCATGAACGGGGCCGTGCAAGGCGCGGCCACCACCACCGCCAGCACCCCGGTCAGGAAGGCGCCGGCCGTTCCGCCGAGCCGGGCCAGCGGCCCCGAGCTCGCGCCCTGCACCCCCGCCCCGACGTGGTAGACGCCGGACAGGTTCAGGCCGACCGCCAGCATCAGCAGGGCCAGTCCCGCCGTCACCGCCGGCGACTGCAGTTGAAAGCCCCAACCGGCGGCCTGTCCCGCCGCCCTCAGCGCCAGCAGCGCCCCCGCCAGCAGCACGAAGGTGACCAGCACGCCGGCGAGGAAGGCGAGGCCGTCGCGGCGGGCCCGGGAGGCGTCATGCGCAGCCCCGGCCAGGGCCGCCGCCTTCATGGCGAGGATGGGGAATACGCATGGCATCAGGTTGAGGATCAGCCCCCCAAGCAAGGCGAACAGGGCGGCCTGGACGAACCGGCCGGCCGATCCCGTGTCAATTTCGGTGGCGCGAGCGCCTTCCGGCGCCGGCGCCAGGTCCCCCGAACCGGTCGTCCCGGGCAGCGGCGGTCCGACCTCGGCGGCGATCTCGAACGCACCCAGACCGGTGGCCAGCACGCCCCGCACTGGCGTCTCAATCGCGGCCGGGTCGGCTCCCGGCGTCAGCGCCAGCGTCAGGCCCTCGGGCCCATAGCGCCCCGATTGCGGCGCCGCATGGTCGAGCACCCCCGACTCGAACGGGAAGAAATAGCTCGGCCCCGGATCGCGACCGGCCAGCGGCCCGCCGGCGGCCGTCAGGGTCGCGACGCCGTTCTGCACCGTGATCCGCGCGGAGACGGCGGCGGGGCGCGGCGCGGTCTCGACGATGCGCTGGATGGCCGCGCCGTGCTCGGCGTCGAGCGGCGCCGCACCGTCGCGGATTGGCAGGTCGAGCGACAGGGTCAGCTCGTCGGGCACGCACATCTCGTCGCTGCACACGAAGAACAGCGCCTTCACCCGCAGCGGCAGGCTCGTTCCCGGCCGCGCCCCGGCCGGAATCGTGATCGGGACCGGCAGATAGACCTCGCCGGAATAGCCGTAGTTCATCAGCGACTGCAGCCGTTGCCGCTCGGGTAAGGGCCAGACGATGTCGCCCGCCTCGGCCCCGCCCGGCAGGGTCCAGGCCAGGGTGGTCGGCCCGCCGGAATCGCCGGGATTGCGCCAGTAGGTATGCCAGCCCGGCTCGATGTCCTGCCGCACCGCCACGACGGCCGTCGATCCCGGCGCGGCCCATTGCGACATCGGCGCCAGTTCGGCGGCGATCCGTTCGGTGCGCTGCACGCGGCCGTCCTGCGCCGCCGCATGGGACGGAACGAGCAGCAGCCCCAGCAGGGCGATCGATTTGAGGAGGCGGGTCACGGTGCGACCTTAGCCGCGTCGCCGCGCCCGCGTCACGCGGCGAGCTGTCTCAGCGCGGCGCGGCGTCGACCAGGACCTCGGTCCGGCGCCGCATCGGTTCACTGGCCCCGTCGGCGGTGACCGACCCTGACTCGCCGGCCACGATCAGGCTGAACACCGGCGAGGGCCAGCCCGCCGCCTCCAGAGCCGCGGTCACGGCTTCGGCCCGGCGCTCGGACAGGTCCAGATTGGCGTCGGGACCGCCTCGTGCGTCGGTCAGTCCGATGACATTGACCTTGCGGATCTCGCAGCCCTGCAGCTGGGTGGCGGTCAGGCCGATGGCGTGTCGGGCGGCGTCGGTCAGACCCGCCTCCCCGTCACGGAAATAAACGTCGAACCTCTGCGGCGCGCAGGCGGTCGGCTCGGCGACCAGTTCGCTACGGTCACGCACGCCCGGAGTCAGGGCGCAACCGGCTACCGCCAGTGCAGCGCCCATAGCCAAGCTCAACCCCTTCATGCAGCCCTCCTGCCGCGGCGTGGAAAGGGCGGTCCGCCGGATGACGAACCGCCCTGATATTCCGAAAGATCAGCGCGCCTACCGACGCCGCCCATCCTCCCAATAGCACTCGGTCTGGCGGCCATCGTAGCAATAGTAGTACCGGCCCTGGCTGTCGCGGTAGCGCTGCTGGTTGGCCCGGTCCTGCTGCGAACCGCGGATCGCACCGGCCGCGCCACCGACCACCGCGCCAATAGCCGCACCGGTTCCCGCGTCGCCATCTCCGACATTGTTGCCGATGATGGCGCCGGCGACCGCGCCGATGCCGGCGCCGATGACGCCCTGTCGGACGGTTTCATTGGTGCCGCCGTACGGATCGCTGGCGCAGGCGGTCGCCAGCAGACTGGCTCCGGCGATCGCGATGATTGCCTTTTTCATGGGTATGTCCTTCATCCCTCGGGTTCGCCCCACGGGTGATAATGCTGGATTACCGTCACGGTTCCCCCGCTATGCTGTTCGTCAGGCCTGTGTCAGGCTTGTAAGTACGGCGCGCAGGGGGCGCGGCCGGCCCCCCTGTGGGGCGATAGACGGGGGTTTTCATGCGTTTTTCTGAACCCGCCCGCATGGCGGACGACGGCGATCACAGTCCTGTGTGGGCCCGTGGCAAACGTCGGCGGGGCAACCCGTTCATCGGTTTTCTGGTCACGCTTCTGGCCCTGTTCGGGGTCCTGACCGCCGTGCTTGGCGTCAAGGAGAAGTCGCTGGCCGAAGGCGGCGCTGTGATGGACGGCTGGATATCCGCGGCGATTTCGACTGTACGCGGCGAGGCCCCCAAGGTCGCGGACCAGGCTGGCGAAGCCGCCGGAGCCGCCGCCGCCAAGGCGGGCGACGCGGCCCAGGCGGGCGCGGCCGCAGCTTCGGACGAACTGAAGAAGCAATAGTCGCGCTTCCGCCCTCCGGCCCGGAACATCGATCCGGGCCGGACGTTCGGGCGGCATGAGCGCAACCCTGACTCCGGCGGCCGGAATGACCGCGCCCGAAGCCGCGCCCGAGGCGCCGGCGGCGGCGGCCTGCGTCCTGACCAGTCACGTGCCGCTGAAGCGGGTCATCATGCTGGTGAACCCGTTGTCGGGCGGCGTGGGCCCGCGGGCGGCCGCGGAAGCCGGGACCATCCTCGACGGCTATGCCTGCGAGACCTCGATCGTGACGCTGGAGTCCGGGCATTTCGACGACCAGATTCAGGCGGCGCTCGACGCCCGGCCCGACGTGCTGTTCGTGCTCGCGGGCGACGGGACGGCTGGGAGCATCGCCTCGCGCGCGGGTCCCGACGGCCCCTTGGTCGCGCCCCTGCCGGGAGGCACGATGAACATGCTCCCCAAGGCGCTCTATGGCACCGGGGACTGGAAGGCGGCCCTGAAGGTCGCGCTCGAAGAGGGTGCGTCCCACGATGTGGCTGGCGGCGAGGTCTCGGACGGCCAGACCACCCAGGCCTTCTATTGCGCGGCCATATTCGGATCTCCGGCGCTCTGGGCTCCGGCGCGCGAGGCGATCCGTCTGGGCAAGTTGGGCTTGGCCTGGGCCTACGCCCGTCGGGCCCTGAAGCGGGCCTTCTCGGGGCAAATGCGATTCTCGCTGGATGGACGCCCGCCGCGACGCGCGGAGGCCGTGGTGCTGATCAGCCCGATGATCTCCAGCGCGATGGACGAGGACTCCGGGCTTGAAGCCGCCGCCATGAACCCCGCTGACGCCGGCCAAGCCTTCCGACTTGCCGCCCACGCCGTGCTCGACGACTGGCGTCAGGATCCGGCCGTAACCACCCTGGCGACGCAGACGGTCGCCTTGCGCGCCCGCTCCAGGATACCGGCGGTGATCGACGGTGAACCCATACTGCTGCGCCACGAAGCCAGGGTCCGCTTCATTCGCAAGGCCTTTCGAGCGCTCGCCCCAATTCCAGCGGCGGCGGAGGACAGCGTCTAGTGGGGCGTGTGCTCCAATTCTCGGATGTCCATTTCGGCCGCGAGCACCGCCACGCCTGCGCCGCGGCGCTCGACTTCGCCCACGCAACGCCCTGCGACCTGGTGCTGATCACCGGCGACGTGACCCAGCAGGGACTCCCCGAGGAGTTCGCGGCCGCCGGCGACTGGATCCGCCGCATGCCTGAACCGACCTTCGTCATCGTCGGCAATCACGACGTGCCCTACTGGAGCCTGAAAGCGCGGCTTTTTCATCCGTGGCGGGCGTTCGAACGGGCCATCGGCCACCCCGCCCATGACCACCAGTTCCTCAGCCCGACCCTGATGGTGCGGGGGGTTGTCACGGCGCGTGGCTGGCAGGCGCGCGCCAACTGGTCGAAGGGCGTCATCGATCTGGCCCAGACCCGCAAGGCGGCCGAGGCCTTGCGCCAGGCTCCGGCGGGCGCCCTGCGCATCCTCGCCTGCCACCACCCGCTGATGGAGATGATCGGCGCGCCGATGACCGGCGACGTCAAGCGCGGCGATGCGGCGGCGTTGATCTTCGCCGAGGCCGGGGTCGACCTGGTCGCCACCGGACACGTCCACGTGCCTTTCGCCCTGCCGATCGAGCTCGGCGATCACTGCTCCTACGGGGTCGGTTGCGGGACGCTGTCCCATCGCGAGCGCGGGGCGCCGCCCAGCTTCAATCAGATCGACTGGGATGCAGAGGAGATCGTCGTCACGGCCATTACCTGGACTGGCGACCGCTTCGAGTCGGGACAGAAGTGGCATTTGCCGCGTCGTCAGGACACCCGCAAGCGGACCACGGCGCCCGATCCGAACGTTCCCGGCGAGCGCGAGCAGGCGGCGACCTGAGCCGTTCGCTCCGCACAAAACAAAGGGCCGCGATCGATGACCGCGGCCCCATATTTTTTGTCGGCCAGGCTAGATCCTGGTGCCTCTCCTGCCCTGGAAGAAGTGCACGGCCAGCAGGATGAGGAAGATGACGAACAGCACGACGGCGATGTTCATCGACAGACCGGCCACCCCGCCCGCGCCCAGAGCGCCGGCGATCAGGGCGAGTACGAGAAATATAAGGGCCCAGCGAAGCATGAGCGAGACTCCCGAATTCGTTGATCCAAAAGGGAGCGGCTCGAAACCGCCGCGCCTGTCAGATCAACTCTCCGAAGCCCGCCGTGTTCCGCGTCAGCGCCGCCGGCGGCCGTGCGATTTCTCGGTGAACGCGGCCGCCACCATCGTCGCCAGGGCCGGGTTGCGCAGGAAGATGAAGCCGCCGGCCAGCGCCGCCGCCGTGCCCAGGATCGGCCGCTGGCGGAACAGCATATAGGCCCGTTCGCCCAGGCCCATCGGCTCCTCGTCCTCGATATCCTCCTCGTGCGCCTCGCGCCGCAGGAAGACCATCACCACCGCCAGGGCCGCGAGCGCGAACAGCAGCATGGTCAGGGCCGCCGCTGCGAGCGGGACCACGACCAGACACAGGGCGTAGAAGATCGTCGCGCCGAAAGCGATCACGGCGATCAGCGCCGCCCCCGCCGCCACGGCGGCCGCGACGGCCTTTTTCGCCAGCTTCCGGGCCAGCCCGCCCCCCATCATCAGCGGCGACGGCCGGCGAGCAGCATGCCGAGGACGACGCCGACGCCGAGGGCGATGGCGGTCGATTGCATCGGCCGCTCCTGCACCCGCTCCGTCAGATAGCGTTGCGCCTCGTCCAAGCGCTCGGAGGCCTCGTCATAATACTCCTGCCCCCGAACGCGGGCCGTATCGTAGTAGCCCCGGGCGCGCTCGCGCAGCACTTCGGACTGCTCGCGCAGGCGCGCCTCGGTCTCGGCGGCCTTGGCGCGCAGGCGCGCTTCCGCGGCGCTCGTCTTCTCGCGCAGACGAGCCTTTTCCTCGACGCCGAGGGTCTTCAGGTCGTCCTTCAACGTGTTGATATCGTTCTTCACGGCTGTCCGTGCTGCCTTGGTGGTGGCCATGTGCGCGCTCCGCTCTGCAAGCTTGACGGTTAGATAGAGAACCCTGAGCCGGAACGCCACTCCGGCGTCGCGGTTCCGCAATGCAGCATACGCGCGCGCTGGCGAAGCGCCACATCCCGCTCTAGACAACAGCGATGACCGACTGGCTGTTCCCGCCCGCTTCGACGCCCTCGCTGCCGATCATGCACCGAACCGAACGCCTGCCCGTCCGCCGCATCCTGTGCGTCGGCCAGAACTACGCCGCTCACGCCCGCGAAATGGGTCATGACCGGGCCGATCCCTTCTTCTTTTCCAAGCCCGCCGACGCCCTGGTCTCGGACGGGGCCGACCCGCTGTTCCCCACCGCCACCGCCGATCTGCATCATGAGGTCGAGCTGGTCTGCGCCATCGGCGAGGATGGCTCCATCGTCGGCTGGGCGGTCGGCTGCGACCTGACCCGCCGCGACCTGCAGGCCGCCGCCAAGGCCCGTGGCCGACCGTGGGACGCGGCCAAGGCCTTCGACCAGTCGGCGCCCTGCGGCCCGCTGACCCTTGGCCCGCTGCCGGACCCCGCCGCGCCGATCAGCCTCTCCGTCAACGGCGCAACGCGCCAGTCGGGGCGGCTCGACAACATGGTCTGGGCGCCCGACGAAATCCTCACCAAGGCCCGCACCCTGTGGGATGTCTGTTCCGGCGACCTGATCTTCACCGGCACGCCCGAAGGCGTCGGCCCGCTCCAGCCAGGCGACCGGATCGAGGCGACCATCGGCGGGCTGGAGCCCCTGCATTTCACGATGAGGCCACGATGATCCTGCACGGCTACTGGCGCTCGGGCGCCGCCTACCGCACCCGCATCGCCCTTGAGCTCAAGGGTCTGGCCTACGCTCAGCAGGGCGTCGATCTGCGCACCGGGGCCCAGAGGTCCGAGGCCTTCGTCGCGCTTAATCCCCAGGGCATGGTTCCGGCGCTGGAGGCGGGCGGCGCGGTCCTGACCCAAAGCCCGGCCATCCTCGAATGGCTGGAAGAGGTCCATCCGGTCCCGCCGCTGCTGCCCGCCGACCCGGTCGACCGCGCCCATGTCCGGGCCATGGCGGCCCTGATCGGCTGTGATATCCACCCGCTCAACAACCTGCGGGTCGGCAAGGCCCTGCGCGAGACCTTCGGCGCCGACCAGATCGCCGTCGACGCCTGGGCCGCCCGCTGGATCCTGCCCGGTTTCAGGGCGCTGGAACAGCTGGTCGAGGCCCACGGCGACGGCTGGTGCTTCGGCGCGGCCCCGACACTGGCCGACTGCTACCTGATCCCGCAGATCTATTCGGCGCGCCGCTTCAACGTGCCGCTGGACGCCTTCCCGCGACTGCTCGCCATCGACCTCGCCGCCAAGCTTCACCCCGCCTTCGTCGCCGCCCATCCGGACAACCAGCCGGACGCGGACTGAGATGGGTCACGGCTTGCGTCTTCTAAATCCCTGGAGGCCCGCGGCTGATCAGCCGACCTAGGCCAGAAACCGCCCAACCGCCGCCAGGAACCGCGTCGGCTGGTCGATCATCACCATGTGTTCGGCGCCCTCGATGCGTTCGAACGTCGCCGGGCGGGGCAGGGAGGCGTAGGCCCCGCGGAACAGGCTGTCCGCGCGGCTGCGCGGCGAGGACTCGTCGCGACTCCAGCCGTAGACCACGGTCACCGGGGCGGTGATGTCCGGCAGGCGGTGGCGCAGATCAACCGTCATTACCTCATAGAGCGCCTGGGCCAACACCCGGCGGTCGCCGCCCTGCCAGCCCATCGAGCCGAACACGGCGTCCGCCGCCCCGCCCAGCTCCAGCCCGAGCGCCCGACCGCGGGCCCGCAGGCCCTCATCGCCGAGAATTTGGATCGCCTGATAGGCGACCTGGGCGATTGGCTCGACGTCCCCGACGGTCGCGCCGGGACTGATCAGGGCCGGGAAGAAGGGCGAGGCGTCGACGGTCATTAGTCGACCGACCCGGTCCGGGGCGTCGGCCGCGACCCGCAGCGCGATCTGCCCGCCCATCGAATGGCCGATGATCGCGGGCCGATCCAGACTGGCTTCGGCGATGTAGCGGCGCACCTCGCCCGCCACCGCTCCCATGATGGCTCCCTCCCTGTTGGCCGCGGGGGGCAGTTCGCCGAAGCCGCGCACGGACACCAGATGCAGGCGCTGGCCGGCGAGGCGCGGGACGACGCGAGCCCATACCGCTGAAGTCGAGGCGAGCCCCGGGATCAGGATCAGGTCCGGCCCATCGCCGCGCGTTTCGACGGTGATCCTCGACGACTGGAACGGCGTATGCGCCCGCGCCGGAGCGTCCAAGGCCGCCCACAGGATGGCGCCGCCCGCCACTCCCTTCAGAACGTTTCGTCTATGTTCCATTACGTCGCCGGTCTGGTCTGGCCCGGTAAAACACGAGGGAGGCCCAGATGATCCAGGTCGGCCGCTCTTCCGCACCGTGGTGCTGAACTTTGGCACGACTATGAAGTCGCCCGAACTCAGGACCCCGCCCGATCGCGACGCCTAAGGCCTACGCGAAACGTCTGTCACGGCGCGAGGCGGCCGGGCGCGCGCGGGTCATCGACGCCGCCCTGATCGCGGCGGCGCAGGCGGGTGGTTGAAGTCCGGAATTAGCCCCGGGCGGGGCGGAGGCCATCCGTGCTGGCGCGCTGGACCTGCGGACGGCGCTCGCCGCCGGCGGCGATGATGCGGTCGATGCGGGCCTTTTCGGCGCGGAAGGCGACCAGATCGGCGCCCGACAGGACGACGCCCTCGGTGGTCTTCACGCCGGCCGGATTGATCCGCCGGCCGCCGCGCCAGATCTCATAGTGCAGGTGCGGACCGGTCGAGGCGCCGGTCGAGCCGACATAGGCCACAACCTGGCCCTGACGGACCCGCTGGCCGGCGCGCATGCCCGACGCGTAGCGCGACAGGTGACCGTAGCCGGTCTCGAGGCCGTTCGAATGGCGGATGCGCAGCCAGTTGCCGTAGCCGCCCCAGCGCCGGGCCTCGACGACCACGCCGTCGGCGGGGGCGACGACCGGCGTCCCGGTGCCGGCGGCGAAGTCGATGCCCTGGTGCATCCGGCGATAGCCGGCGATCGGGTGACGGCGGAAGCCGAACGACGACGAGACGCGGAAGCCGCGTTCCAGCGGCGTGCGCATGAAGGCCGAGCGGGTGTTCTTGCCGGTGGCGTCGAAATACTGGGCTTCCTTCGCCCCCGCGGGCTGGAAGCGGTAGAAGGCGACGCCCTTGAGCTCGGCGTAAAGCAGACCGTCAGTGCCGATGGTGCGGCCGTTCTCGGTCACCGTGCGCCCGTAGACATAGGTGAAGTCGTCCGAGGCGCGGATGTCGCGGTCCATGTCGAACTTGTGCGAAAACAGCTGGCCGGCCTTGCGCCGTACGGCGGCCGGCACGCCTTCGCGCCGGGCCGAAGCGGACAGCGAACCCTCCACCTTGCCGTTCAGGACGACGATCTCATGGCTGACCTTCTCTTCGAGCTCGCGCAGGCGCAGGGCGCCGTCGAAGGTGCGCGACACGGTCACCTGGCTGGCCGGACCCGTACGCATGGTCAGGCCGATCAGGCGCGGATCGCCGCGGCCGCCGCGCGGCTTGGCGATGGCGGTCTCGAACCGGAGGCCGGCGCGGATCGCGCTCATGTCCATGGCGTTGGAAAGGGTGGCGGCGATGGCGGAGGCTTCCTCGGCGGCGATGCCGGTGCGGCGCACGGCGTCCTCGAAGGTCTCGCCGCGGCGGATCAGGACTTCTATCGCTTCAGGAGCCGTCAGGCCGGCGGGCGTACCGGCGGCGGCGAAGGCCTTGGCTTCGATGACCGCCATCTGGGCGGGAGTCAGGGCGGGAACTTCTTCAGCCTTGGCGGGCTGGTATACACGTCCGGCAAGGAGGGCCACCGAGAGCGCTGCGACCGCCGTAAGGGCGTGAGGCGCGAGACGCATCGGTTGGCGACGTGGATCGAACTGAGCCATCGGTCCCCGAAAACTGACGACGCCATCCGGCGCCCAAGCTACTGACAAAGCAAGAACCGCGCCCGAAGAGGCCCCCGACGCGAGACAGGCCGTATAACCCGTCCGTCCCATCATGGGAAGGTAGTTCGTTACAGACCGTTAACCGGGACCGTTACCAGCGGTAAAGCCTTTGTGAGGCTCCAGCATATCGTAGAGAGGGAACAGTGTATTGGCGACGTTCCGTTGAGGTAATCGGACCCAACGCGTCGTTCCGCCTTGATGTCGTCACCACTGCATTCAAAGTGGCGGAAGCGCCACTGTACTGTGTTTCCGTAGCCACGCCTGCTGTGCTGTTCCAGGAGTCCGGTTTGTTCATCGCCCAGGTCAAGGCATGATCGCCGCCGCCGCCCCCGAGCCGCGCCCGTCGGGGCGAGGGCGAAGTGCAGGCCGGCGCCTGTTGCTTGCCGCCGGCGTGATCGCTTGCGTCCTGCTGGTGCTGGTCGCTCTTCTATATCTGAACCGCCGCGCCGCCACCCGCCAGGTGCTGGTCGGCTGGCTCGAGCGGCAGGGCGTTCCGGCCGACCTGGACATCGAACGGGTCGAGCTCGACGGTCTGGTCGCCCGCATCCGCATCGGCGATCCGCGCGATCCCGACGTGGTGGTTGAGCGGGTCGAGGTCGACTACGCCATCGGCGCGCCATGGTCGAAGGCCGGCCTCGGGATCACCCCCAGCCGCATCCGCCTCCTCCGGCCAGTGCTGAGGGCCTCGTTCCGGGAGGGCGAACTCTCGCTCGGCTCGCTTGATCCGCTGGTCGAGCGGTTCATGGGCCGGCCGCCGCGTCCGGACGCGCGGGGGCCGCTGGTGCTGATCGAGCAGGCTCGGGTCCGGCTGGACACCGAATACGGTCCGGTCGCCATCCTCGGCGACGCCCGCGTCGCCGACGGCAAGCTGGTCCGGTTGAGCGCCCGCATGCCCGCCGCCGACCTGAAGAGCGGCGAGATCGAGGCGCGGGCGCTCTCTGCAACGGTGAGCGTCAACACCACCGGTGATCGGATGGCGGTGAGCGCCACGGCCTCGGCCGAGCAAGCGGTCCTGCCCGGCCTTGCGGGATCAGGAACCCGGCTGACGCTGACCGGGAACCTGCCCTATCCCGATTTGAAACGTCACCGTGGCGATGGACGGGCGCGACTGGACGCCGGCCTTGTCGCCACGCGTCTGTCGGCCGGAGACGCCTCGGCCCGCGACGCCTCTGTCCGCCTGACTTTCGATGGCCAGACCACCGGTTGGCTCGAACGCTTCCGCATCGAGGGCGCGGCCGACGCCGATCTGCGCGCCGCCCGGCTGGCTGGCCCGGACCTCGCCGCGACGGCCTTCGCCGCCCGCTGGAACGACGGCCGGGCCGTGTTGTCCCGCGACGAGGGCGGCTTCCGCTGGCGCATCGAGGGTCCCGCCCGCATCTCGGCCGCGCGCGCGTCAGGCGCCGGGCTGGACGGCGCCGGCGTGGCGCTGGCCTCCAGCGGCCTGACCGCCGGCGGGCGCGAGGCCGCATGGGAGGTGACCGGTCCGGTCGCGCTGAACGCCGACCGCATCGCCTGGGGTGACCTGTCGATGGCCGGGACGCGCGGCTCGGCCGGCCTTGAGCTCGTCTCCGACGGCGGACTGCGTCTCAACCTCTCGGGCAGGCTGCGCGCGGCGCGGGGGGCATGGCCGCTGTTCGGGCCCGCGGCGCGGGATGACACCGCCGATCTGGCCGAGATGAAGCGGGCGTTGGCCGACTTTGCGGTCGATATTCCCGGCTTCGCCCTGACCTCCGGAAGCGGCGGAACTCGCGTGACGCTCGCCCGGCCCGCCACCCTGCGGCCGGCCAACGGCGGCGTCCTGACGCTCGGTCCGGCCGTCGGGCCGGTCTTCGCGGCCGCTCCGGGGCAGGCCGGCGGCGGAGCTCTTGTCCTGACCGCCACCCGCGGCCGCGGTCTGCCCGAGGCCGCCTTCGCCGTGCCGGCCTGGCGACTGACGCCCGACGGCTTCACCGCCGACCTCGACGGCCGCGCCGCCCTTGATTTCGACCTCGCCCGGGGCGTCGCGCTCGAGACCCGCGGGCGGCTGGTCTCCTCGAACGGCCGCATCACATATGTCGCGGCCGGGTGCGCGCCGGTCGCCGTCGAACGGCTGGAACTGGGTGAGAACGATGTCGTCGACCTGTCCGGCCGCGCCTGTCCAGTCGATCGGCCGTTGGTCAGTATCGCGGACGGTCGCTGGCGGGCCGACGCCGCCCTAGCCGGCGTTCAGGCCTCGGCTCCGTTCCTGGCGCTGCACTTCCGCGACGCCGGCGGCCGGATCGCGGCGACGGGCGGAGCCGCCGGGCTCGGCCTCGAGACCCGGATCGACAGCGTCATGGTCGAGGACGCCACCACGCCGCTGCGCTTCAACCCGCTGAAGGCGTCCGGATCGGCCCGCCTGGCGAACGAGGACTGGACCGGCGCCTTCGACCTGTCGCGCCAGGGGACAGGGCTCGGCCGGCTCGGTCTGGCGCACGACGGCGGGTCCGGCGCGGGCGGTCTGACCATCGACGCCCCCTCCATCATCTTTGCCGAGGGCGGCCTGCAGCCGGCCGATCTCAGCCCGCTAGCCGGCGACTTCGTCGGTTCGCCCGCAGTCGGTTCGGTCGCTTTCAGTGGGCGGGTCGACTGGCTGGCTGACGCCGAGGGCTCCAGCTCCGGCCGGCTCACCATTCCGGATCTGGACTTCGTCAGCCCAGCCGGCCCGGTGGAGGGTCTGAGCGGCGCCATCGACTTCATCAGCCTCGCGCCGCTGGTCACCGCTCCGGGGCAGCGCCTGACCGCCGACCGGCTGGAGTCCGTCACGGCCCTGACCGACCTCGACGTGACCTTCGCCATCGACAAGGCGGCGATCGCCATCGAGGGCGGCGAACTGGCGGTCGGCGGCGGAGTCATCCGGATCGAGCCCCTCACCCTGCCGCTGGACCGCAGTCAGCCGTTCAGCGGCGTCATCGTGCTGGAGAACGTCCAACTCGGCGAGGTCATCGGGTCTTCCGGCTTCGCCGATTCGGTGATGCTGGACGCCGTGGTCTCGGGCCGCCTTCCGTTCACCTCCGATCCGGTCTCCGGAGTCCGCATCACCGGCGGAACCCTGGCCGCCATCCAGCCGGGCCGTCTGTCGATCCAGCGCGAGGCGCTCAGCGGCCTGGAAGCCGGCGGCGGTGGCGAGGCGGTGCCGCCGAACACGGTCCAGGACCTGGCCTACCAGGCCATGGAAAACCTGTCGTTCGACATCCTCTCGGCCGAGGTCAACAGCCTCGACGAGGGCCGCATCGGCATGCTGTTCCACATCCGCGGCCGCCACGATCCGCCGCAGCACCAAGAACTGCGTATCCCCATCTCCGAGTTCATCAGCCGCGAGTTCCTCAATCGCGAACTGCCCCTGCCGTCAGGCACCAGCATCGATCTGACCCTCGACACCACGCTCAATCTGAACCAGTTGATCGGCGACCTGCTGGAGCTGAACCGGGCGCGCGGCGGACAACCGTCTGCCGATGCCGCCGCGCCGTCCCCGACGGCGCCCATCCCAAGGCCTTGATCGGGCCGCCTTGGCCGTTCAGAACCCATTCACCCTGCGCCGCGTTAAATCGCTGCAGATCAATACCGGAGACACCCCGCCATGACCCGGATCCGCGCACGTCTCGCCCTGATCGGCTTTATCGCCGCCGTCGGAGCGGGCGCCTGCACGCCCACGGTCCGGCTGCAGGTCGACCCGATCCAGATCTACGCCAAGCTGGACGCCGACGTCCGCGTCCGTCTCGACAAGGAGCTTCAGGACCTCCTCGCCGAGAACCCGAACCTGTTCTGATGCGAAAGCCGCTTCCGATGATGTCCTTCCGCAAGCTCTTCGTCATCACCGCCGCTGTCGCCGCCCTGGGCGTCGCCGCCGGGGCCGCCTTCGCGCAAACCTCGCAGCAGAAGGCGATGATCGACGCCGCCAAGGCGCAGGGGACCGTTGGCGAACAGGCCGACGGCTATCTCGGCTTTCGCCAGGCCTCGCCCGACCCGGCCCTGACCCAGGCGGTCACCGTCACCAACAACGGCCGCCGCGAGGCCTACGCCCGCAGCGCCCAGGCCGCCGGCACGACCGCCGAGGTCGCCGCCGCCCGCGCCTTCGAGACCATCGTCCTGCCGCGGATCAGCTCGGGCCAGTGGTACCGCAACGCCCAGGGCCAGTGGGTGCAGCGCTAGGTTTCGGCGGAGCCTTTACGCGCCCGCCGGGTTTTCCCTGCGGCCGGTTTTCGTCCGGCCGTCACCGGAAAACCTATGCGAACCGCTTCAGAATGTATGGCCATGGCGACGCGAATGGACGCCTTTGCGGCGCGCGCCCCAGAACCGCGCCTGCGCGCCGAATGGACCAGCATGGCCTCTCACTGGCGCGGTCTGGCCCATCAGGCCGAGTGGCAAGACCGCTATGCGGCCCGGCCCAGCTAAGTGGGGTTTGCGACTTATTTTCCCAATGCCGCCGCATGTGTCATAGGTGTCCTGTCGGCCGTCCTTTCACGCGCCTGCGCCGGACTGCCCTTCCGTCCTGCCGACCACGATCCCCGCGATCGAGGATGCCCAGACGCTCGCTCAGGCGATCGTGGACACCATCCATGAGCCGCTGATCGTCCTCGACGGCGGCCTGCGCGTCCTCGCCGCCAGTCGCGCCTTCTACGAGATATTCCGGGTCGATCCCGAACACACCATGGGCTGCCTGCTCTACGACCTGGGCGACGGCCAGTGGAACATCCCGGCCCTGCGCCTGCTGCTAGAGACCATCATCCCTGAAAAGACCGCCATGGACGGGTTCGAGGTCGACCACGACTTCCCCGGGGTCGGCCGCCGCACCATGCTCCTCAACGCCCGCAAGGTGATCTACGAGACCAGTCCGAACATCACCATTCTGCTGGCCTTCACCGACATCACTGCGCGCCGGGCTGTCGAACGAGACCTCGCCAACCTGCTCGAACACACCGAAGAGCTCCTGCGCCAGAAGCAGGTCCTGCTGCAGGAAATGCAGCATCGCGTGGCCAACAGCCTGCAGATCATCGCCAGTATCCTGATGATCAGGGCCCGCGCCGTGAATTCCGAGGAAACCCGCCTGCATCTCAAGGATGCGCACCAGCGGGTGCTCTCTGTGGCGGAGGTCCAGGCCCACCTTCATGCCTCCGGTGATCTCGATCAGATCGAGGTCGGCCCCTACCTGACCAAGCTGTGCGCCAGCCTCGCGGCCTCCATGATCGGCGACAGCCACCCCATCGCCATCGAGGTGACCGCCGACCCGGGCCGGATCGGCTCGGACAAGGCCGTCAGCATGGGCCTGATCGTCACCGAACTGGTCATCAACGCCATCAAATACGCCTTCCCCGGTTCTCGCCCCGACGCCCGGATACGGATCGGTTTCGACAGCACCGCCGCGGGTTGGAACCTGACTGTCAGCGACAATGGCGTAGGCGCGGCCGAAACCGCCGTGCCGCTCGCCCATGGCGGTCTTGGGACCGCCATCGTCGAGGCGCTGGTCAAACAGCTGGACGCCCGCATGCGGGTTGAGTCCGCCGAGGGCATGGCGGTTTCCATCCGCCACGCCGCCTGACCCTCCGGGGTTGATCGGGGCGGACGGATGACGCAAAAGCGCCGTCCTCAAGGACCCGGCGCGACCGGGTGGCTACCCCGGGCGCCGATCCCCCGGGAAACCTGAGCGGGTTCGGCCGTGGCGCCGGCCCCGCGCAAGCGTCAGTCTGTTTCCATGTCCGTCTTCGCCTCGGCGCGCCAGCAATGGCTCGCCAATCCCCGCCGCGACCTGCTGGCCGGCACGGTCGTCGCCCTCGCCCTGATTCCCGAGGCCATCGCCTTCTCGATCATTGCCGGCGTCGACCCCGCCGTCGGCCTCTACGCCAGTTTCGTCATCGCCGTGACCATCGCCTTCGTCGGCGGCCGTCCCGCGATGATCAGCGCCGCCACCGGCGCCATGGCCCTGGTCATGGTCACCCTGGTCCGCGACCACGGCCTCGAATACCTGTTCGCCGCCTCCCTGCTGTGCGGCGTCATCCAGATCGGCGTCGGCCTGCTCAAGCTGGGCCGCTACATCAAATTCGTCTCGCGCAGCGTGATGACCGGCTTCGTCAACTCACTGGCCATCCTGATCTTCCTCGCCCAGATGCCGGAGCTGATCGGCGCGAACTGGCAGACCTTCGCCCTCGTCGGCGCCGCCCTGGCGATCATCTACGGCCTCCCGCGCATCACCAAGGCCGTGCCGTCGCCGCTGGTCGCCATCGTTCTGCTCAGCGGCTTCGTGATCTGGACCGGCGTCGACGTGCGCACCGTCGGGGACATGGGCGAGATGCCGTCCGCCCTGCCGTTCTTCCAGATCCCCAATGTGCCCCTGACCTGGGAAACCCTGACCATCATCGGTCCGGTCGCCGCCACCCTGGCCTTTGTCGGCCTGCTGGAAAGCCTGCTCACCGCCAACCTGCTGGACGACATCACCGACACGCCGTCGGACAAGGACCGTGAAACGCGCGGGCAGGGCATCGCCAACATCCTGTCGCCCCTGTTCGGCGGCATGGCCGGCTGCGCCATGATCGGCCAGTCGATCATCAACGTGACCTCGGGCGCGCGGGGGCGGCTGTCGACCCTGTGGGCCGGCCTGTTCCTGCTGTTCCTGATCCTGGTGCTGCAGGACTGGGTGGCGCGCATTCCGATGGCCGCGCTGGTGGCGGTGATGATCATGGTCTCGGTCGGCACCTTTGACTGGAAGTCGATCGTCAACCTGCGCTCGACGCCGCTGCAGTCCTCGATCGTCATGGTCGCCACCACGGTCACCGTGGTCGCCACCCATGACCTGTCCAAGGGCGTGGTGCTGGGCGTCGTCCTGTCGGCCATCTTCTTCATGCGCAAGGTGGGCAAGACCATCGTGGTCGAGGCGGTCGAGACGCCGGAGGACGGCGTCCTGCGCTACCGGGTCACGGGCAACCTGTTCTTCGCCTCGGCCGACGTCTTCGCCGCCGCTTTCGAACACCATGGACAGCCAACCCGGGTCGAGATCGACATGACCGGGGCGCATCTGTGGGATCTGACCGGCGTCGCCGCCGTCGACAAGGTGGTGTTCCGGTACCGCCGGCAGGGCGCGGAGGTCGACGTCGTCGGCATGAATGAGGCGGCGCGAACGCTTGTCGGTCGGGTCGGCAAGCACGACAAGAGCCATCTGCCCGGCGCCGCCGCCCACTGACCGGCCGCGTAGTTTTACGGAGGTGCGTCCCATGCCGCGACCGGCGTAGGATTACGTCATGACCCGTTTCCGCATCTTTCTCATCGTGGCCGGCGTCGCTGTCGCGTCGGTCGTCGGCATCAGCCTGGCCTGGGACGCCATCGGCGGCGGCCCCATGCCCATCCACGGTCTCGTCGCCCTGTCGTTGGGCGTGGCGGGCACGAT
Source organism: Brevundimonas sp. (assembly GCA_035654315.1). Lineage (GTDB taxonomy): Bacteria > Pseudomonadota > Alphaproteobacteria > Caulobacterales > Caulobacteraceae > Brevundimonas. Next base: position 4,887 of record DASRXE010000050.1, on the reverse strand, counting down.
CGCCCTGGCCTGGGTTCTGATGGCGCTGGCCTTCCGTTCCGACCGCGAAGGCTGGGACGAGCGCGCAGATCGTTCCGGCAGCGCCGATATCGAGAAGCCGGACAAGCCTTGAGCCGAGCCCCGGCACGGGCGATAGGTCGCGCATGACCGACACGCCCGCCTCGACCATCACCTACGCCGGCTATCTCGCGCTCGACGACCTGCTGGCGGCTCAGCATCCGCTGTCGGACGAGCACGACGAGATGCTGTTCGTCATCATCCACCAGACCAAGGAGCTGTGGCTCAAGCAGATCCTGCACGAGGTGGCCCAGGCCCAGGCCCAGGTCCGCGCCGGCGATCTGGTCCCGGCCTACAAGGGGTTGGCGCGGGTCAGCCGCATTCAGGCGGTGATGACCATGAGCTGGGACATCCTCGCCACCATGACGCCGGCCGATTACCTGCGTTTCCGCGGCGTGCTCGGCTCGTCTTCTGGCTTCCAGAGCGACCAGTTCCGCCGCTTCGAATACATGCTGGGCCTGAAGGATGAGCGTTTCCTGCGTTTCCACGAGGAGCGCCCCGCCGCCCACGCGGCGTTGAAGGCGGCCCTCGCCGCCCCCAGCCTTTACGACGACGCCCTGGCCCAGCTGGCCGCCGCCGGCCTGCCGGTGCCGGCAGAGGTCCTGAACCGCGACGTTAGCCGCCCGTGGGAGCCGTCCGAAGGCGTCGAAGCGGCGTGGCTGGAGGTCTACCGCGACACCGCCCGCTGGTGGCCGTTTTACCAGTTGGCGGAAAAGCTGGTCGATCTGGACGACGCCCTGCTGACCTGGCGGCACAAGCACGTGGTCACCGTCGAGCGCATCATCGGCCGGAGACGCGGCACCGGCGGCACCGAGGGCGTGGCCTATCTGACGGAGACCCTGCAGCGCCGCTGCTTCCCCGAGCTGTGGTCGCTGCGCACTAAACTCTGAGAGGAGCCGAAAATGCGAACCGTCCTGCTGACCGTCGCCCTGCTGGGCCTGGCCGCCTGCGGCCGGGACGAGGCGTCCGCCCCGACCGAACCGGTGGAGCCGCTGCCGATCCCTTCGAAGCCGCCCCTCGTTGCGCCGCCGGCGGCGCCGGAACACATGGCGTATGTCGACGCCTCGGGAGCGGAGCGCCTGACCCTGGCCTGCGCCGCCGACGCGCCCGCGTTCCGGATCACCGTGCCGGGCTTTGAAGTGATCGCCAGCGAGGACCGGCTGACCATCGGCGCGGGCGAAGAGGCCTTCGCCCATGCGGCTGACCTCGAAGCGCCGGGGCCCGGCGTGACCGGCGGCGGGCCGTTGGATCCGGACCTGATCGACAGGCTCGCGCGGGGAGAGCCGGTCCGCGCCGTCTACGGCGCCCAGTCCGTCGGTCCGTTGCGCGCGATGCAGCCCGCGGCCCTGCCGGCCTTCACCGAGCGTTGCCGCGGACTGCAGGGCGGCTGATCAGGCAACCAAGGCGGCGCCGTGGGGGTTTAATCAGCAGAGAACACGCGGGAATTCCGTCATGTCCAACGCCAATCGCCACGATATCCACGTCCTGAACAGCCTGATCCAGACCTCGATCGACAGCGCCGACGGCTATCGCGAGGCTTCCACCGAAGCGGATGAACCCGGTCGTCGCGATCTGTTCGGACGACGCAGCTTCGAACGTCAGCGGGTCGCCGAGGAATTACAGTCCACCGTCCGGGCGCTGGGCGGAGACCCCGCGGCGGACGGCTCCATCCTGGCCAAGGCCCAACGCGCCTTCGCCGACGTCAAGCACGCCCTGATGCGTGACGAGGCCGGCATGATAGGAGCGGCGGCAACCGCCGAGGAGGCGCTGCGGGCGCGGTTTGAGAAGGCCTTGGACGACAGCCAGATTTCGGCCACCACCCGCGAGACCATCCGTCGCGCCTGGGCCCGTGTCGAGGGCGGCGGCGAGGACTTGCACGAGTTGCGCCACAGCCTTGAAGGCCGGCGCGACGCGGACAGCCGGCTGTATCCCCATTGAAGAAGGCCCCGGCGTCTCCGCCGGGGCCTTTCATTTCGGCAGTCTGAGGCGGCTCAGGCCTCGGTGTCGGCGGCCGGGGTCTCGGCCTTTCCGGTCTCCGGCACCACCACGCCCTTGGGCGCGCGGACGGTCTGCTTCTCGGCGATCCGGGCCGACTTGCCGCGGCGATCACGCAGGTAATACAGCTTGGCGCGCCGCACGACGCCGCGACGCTTCACTTCAATGGCGTCGATGTTCGGCGACATCAGCGGGAAGACGCGCTCGACGCCCTCGCCGAAGCTGATCTTCCGCACGGTGAAATTCTCATTGATCCCGCCGCCGGCGCGGGCGATGCAGACGCCCTCGAAGGCTTGGATGCGTTCGCGCTCGCCTTCCTTGATCTTGACCATGACGCGCAGCGTGTCGCCGGGCTGGAAGTCGGGGATGGCGCGCTTCTCGATCAGGCGGGCTTTCTCTTCAGCCGCCAGGGTCTGCAGGATGTTCATTCTATTCTCCTCGAGCTTTTGCGCTCTTTACCTGTGATTTGGCGGGGTCGAACCCCGCATGGGTCGTCTTTTGCAGATGCGCCGCCCAGAGGTCCGGCCGCCGCTCCCGCGTCGTCTTCTCCCGCTGCTCTTCGCGCCATTGTGCGACCTTCTTGTGGTCGCCCGACAGAAGCACCTCGGGAATCTCCAGCCCCTCGAACGTCCGCGGTCGCGTGTACTGCGGATGCTCCAGAAGTCCGTCCTCGAAGCTCTCTGAACTCAGGCTTTCGGCCTGGCCCAGCACCCCGGGGATCAGTCGTAGGCACGCCTCGATCACCACCATCGCCGCCGCCTCGCCGCCGGCGAGCACCGCGTCTCCGACGGAGACCTCCTCGAACCCGCGGGCGTCGAGCACCCGCTGATCCACCCCCTCGAAGCGGCCGCAGAGGACGGTGATCCCGTCCGCCTTCGCCCATTCCTTGACGCGCGCCTGGGTCAGGGGCCGACCCCGGGCGCTCATGTACAAAAGCGGCCGCGCCGGTCCGGATACGCTGTCCAGCGCCCTCGCCACCACGTCCGCCTTGAGCACGGCTCCCGGTCCGCCACCCGCGGGGGTGTCGTCCAGGAAGCCGCGCCTATCCTCGCTGAAGCCCCGAATGTCAAGGGTTTCGAGGCTCCACAGCCCCCGCTCCCGCCACGCCGAACCGATCAGCGACACGCCGAGCGGCCCCGGAAAGGCTTCCGGGAACATGGTCAGGACGGTGGCGGTGAACGGGCGCGCGGTCATCGCGCGGCTCATAGCGCAATCGCGCTCAGGCAGCGAGCGCCCGCGTCGCGAGCGTTAGCGCCCTACCTTCTCGACTCGATCCAGCTGTCCACCTGATCCTCCAGCACGTCCAGCGGCACCGAGCCCGAGCCCAGCACGACGGCGTGGAAGTCCTTGATGTCGAACCGGTCGCCCAGCGCCGCCTGGGCCCGCTGGCGCAGCTCCATGATCTTCAGTTCGCCGATCTTGTAGCTGGTCGCCTGCCCCGGGCTGGTGATGTAGCGCTCGACCTCCTTGACGATGTCCCGCTCGCTCAGCAGCGAGTTCTGGCGGAAATACTCGATCGCGTCCTCGCGGCTCCAGCGCTTGGCGTGCAGGCCGGTGTCCGTGACCAGCCGGACCGCCCGCCACAGCTCGGTCGAGAGCCGGCCGAAGTCCGAATACGGGTCCTGATAGAAGCCCATCTCCTTGCCCAGCCGCTCGGCGTACAGGCCCCAGCCCTCGGCATAGGCCCCGTAGCCGCCGAAGCGCCGGAACGAGGGCAGGCCCTGCATCTCCTGGGCGTAGGCGATCTGGAAATGGTGCCCCGGCGCGCCTTCGTGATAGCTGATGCCCTCGATCTGGGGCTTCAGCACCTGGGTCATGTCCGACAGGTTGACGTAGTAGATGCCCGGCCGCGATCCGTCCGGCGCCGGCGCGTTGTAGAAGGCGATCGAAGCGGTCGCCTCGCGCCACGGCTCCACCGCCCGCACCTCCAGCGCCGCCTCGGGCAGATCGCTGAACCACTGCGGCGCCGCCTCCATCACCTGGGCGATGAAGCCGCGCGAGTCCTCCAGATACTGGTCCTTGCCCTCCGGCGTGTTCGGGTACTGGAAGCGAGGATCGGTCTTCAGGTACGCGAACATCTCCTGCAGCGAGCCCTCGAACCCGACCTGGTCCATGATCGTCTGCATCTCGCCGTGCAGCCGCTCGACCTCGTTCAGGCCGATCTGGTGGATCTGGTCGGCGGTCAGGTCGGTCGTCGTCGAGAGCTTCAGCCGCGCGTTGTAATAGGCCTCGCCGTCCGGCAGCCGCCACACGCCGCCGTCGCGGTCCGGCATCGCCGCCGCCTGCGCCTGCACTTCGGCCAGCGCCGCCAGCACATGCTCATAGCCGCGCTTCCACTCCCCCGTCAGCGCCGCCCGGCCCTCCGCCAGCAGCCGCGTCCTGGTCGCCTCATCCGCCTCCAGCGCCGCCACCTTCTTCTGGAAATCGGCCCAGACCGGATTGTCGGCCCCGTCGTCGAACGGCGCCCCGGTGATGATGTTGCGGGTGTTGGCGATGGACGGCTCGAACACAAAATTGGGCGAGATCACCCCCGCCGCCGCCCGCTGGCGCAGTTCGGCGGCGATCTCGTGCATGACCCGCTCGGACTCCTTCAGGCGCGAGACATAGGCCTCCGCATCCTCAACGCTGTCGACGCGATGGTTGTTGATCATGAACACCGGCAGGCCGGTGGTCGGATTGCCGTTCGCCGCGAACTGGTAGCCCCAGTCGCGCCAGCGGTTGGCCAGCCGCGCCTGCTCGACGCCGTATTCGAACAGCCGCCACGACATGCGGCTTTCGTCGCTCAGCGCCTGCGGATTGAACTGGTCGTTCAGCTGCGCCAGCTGCCGCTCGGCC
>DASRXE010000049.1:0-3648 GCA_035654315.1 Brevundimonas sp. | reverse complement strand
ACTGGCCCGGCGGCTGGTCGACGAGGGGGCGCGGCTGCTGTTCACGCCCTTCTGCACCGACAACCGGCAGGGCTATCTGCGGGTGCGCTATTGCTCGCAGGCGCGGGCCATCGAGAACCAGTGCTACGTCATCCTGTCGGGCAATGTCGGCAATCTGCCCAATGTCGAGAACATGGACATCCAGTACGCCCAGTCCTGCATCCTGACGCCGTGCGACTTCCCGTTCGCGCGCGACGGGGTGGCGGCCGAGGCGAGCGAGAACGTCGAGACGGTGACGGTGGCGGACCTCGACCTGTCGGACCTGGCCTGGGCCAAGTCGCAGGGCACGGTCAGGAACCTGCGCGACCGGCGCTTCGACCTCTACAAGACGGTCTGGGCCGACGGGGGGTGAGGCCGTCCCTTTGGTCCGGGCGGCGCTGGTTCATCACCAAGGGCACAAAGGGGTCACGAAGAACACAAGGGGTCGGGGGAAGGGCAGGACAGGGGGAGGCCGTCGAGACCTGAATGCGGCGAAGACTCGGGCCCGTAGCCTGAGGAAGAACACATCCGCTCGGCGCGGCCCCGCTCCCGTCGTGTCCTTTGTGCCTTCCTTTGCGTCCTTTGTGATGAATCTCCCGGCGGCGCCTATGCAGGCCGACGCCAGGCGACGATGCCGAGGGTGGAGATCTGGACGGGGTCGCCGTGCTGGTTGCGGGTCTCGTTGCGGGTGCGGACCATGCCGCGGTCGGGGCGGGATTTCGACGGGGTGATCTCCAGCACCTCGACGTGGACGGTCAGAGTGTCGCCCGGCCGGGTCGGGCTCGGCCAGGTGGTCTCGCCGCCGACGCCGATCAGACCGCCGGCGAAGGGCAGGCCATCGACCAGCAACCGCATGCTGAGCGCCGCCGTATGCCAGCCGCTGGCGGCCAGACCGCCGAACAGGCTGTCGGTCGCGGCCGCTTCGTCGAGATGGAACGGCTGGGGGTCGTATTCGCGGGCGAAGGCCTTGATGTCGTCGGTGGTGACGGTCACGGCGCCGGTCACGAAGGTCTGCCCGACGTGGAGGTCTTCGAGATAGAGCTCGGGCACGGGCGTCTCCTTCGGCGGCTCCGGACCGCCCGCCTGCATAGGGCGATTTCAGGTCTCGGCGGAAGCCTGCGCCGTCGGCGCCGGCTCGGCGATCCGCGCCGCGAACGACAGAGCCCCGCCCAGCGCCAGCACGGCCAGCGCCGCCATCAGCCACGGCCGGACCGCGCCGCGTTCCGGCGACAGCGGCCGCACCAGCATCAACGCCAGCAGGCCGATCAGCGCCAGAACGCCGGGCAGATCGAGGCCGATGCCCAGAAACAACGGGTGGGCCATGCCGACCAGCCAGCCGCCGCCTGCGACGGCGACGGCGGCGACCGGAGCCAGCGACCGGGCGCGGGTGAGGCCCGGGTCGAGGAACGCCGCCAACGCCGCGACGCCCGCCGCCAGCAGACCCGGCCACAGGAACAGGAAGGCGGTCTGGGGGGCGACGGTCTGGGCCAGGGCGCCGATGACGAGGACCAGGACGATCAGGCCGGTCCAGCCGCCCCAGACCGTCCGCGTCGTCAGGCCCGGCGCCAGCGACAGGCCGATGGCGATCACCGCGGCGCCGATGACCACCGGACTCAGGCCCCCCAGCGCCAGCGCCAGGACGGCGGCGGCGGCGATGGCGCCTGCGGTGACGCGCCGGTCCGGCCGGCTGCGGCCGCCCAGCACGGCCATGCCCAGCGCCAGCACGGTCAGGGCCGCGCCCGCCTCCATCCACGGCAGGCGCGCCAGCAGGGCGTAGTAGGCGTCGGCGCTCTCGGCCCGCGCCGCCATCGGTCCGGCGAGGGTCCGCACCGCCTGGGTCAGGACCAGCCCCGTGCTCAGGAACCAGACGCCGTCGACGGCGCCGCGGCCCAGGTCGGCGACGGTCAGCCCGGCCCGGCTTCGCGTCCGCCACGCCGCCGCGGCCAGCAGCAGGGCCGCCAGCCCCAGCAGGCCCCAGCCCGCCGCCGGCGAATGGCTGAGGACGATCCGGCCGAACAGGTCCGCGTAGACCGCGTCGGCCCCGCGCGCCGGCAGGGCCCCGGCCCGCAACAGGGCGTCGGCGCTTTCCAGCGCCTGCGCGCCGATGTGCTGGACCGCGCCGCGATCCAGCGCCTCAGGCGTCGAAGCGGGGGCGTGGTACTGCTCGGGTCGTCCGATGAAGGCGAAGTTCAGGCCCTGGACGCCGCGGTCCTTGGGGATGGTGAAGTCGGTGCCGTTCGGCATCCGCTCATAGACGAACACCGCCAGCGAGTTGGAGGTGACGCCGCCGTCGGCGCGAACGCCGGCGCGGCCGAACAGGGCGACGGTCTCCTCATTGCCGCGCCCGGTTTCGAACATCATGGCCCGGCCGCCGCCGCCGCGCGCCTCCAGATTGATCACCGCCCCGATCCGGTCACGCAGGGGATGGCCGCCCCAGAAGACCCGCGCCCCGTCCAGCCCGATCTCCTCGGCGTCGGTCAGCAGCACCACCAGGGTCCGGTCGGCGGGGCCGCGCGCGCGGATGGCCCGCACCGCCTCCAGCACCGCCGCCACGCCGGTGGAATCGTCCGCCGCGCCGGCCGAGTCGGGCACGGTGTCGTAGTGGGCCATCAGGGCCACGGCGGGCAGGGCGGGATTCCGGCCCGGCAGGACGCCGACCAGGTTGGTCGCGGTGAAGTTGGCGGCCTCCGGGTCGCCGCCCATCCGGCGCAGATAGCGGGCCGAGCCGCGCGAGATCGGCCCCGTCTGGGTCGAGGTCTGCAGGCCCAGAGCGGTCATCCGCCGCAGCAGGAACTCACGCACCCGGGCGTGGTCGGCCGAGCCGACCGGATGCGGGCGCTGCGCCAGAGCGCGCACGTCGGCCATGGCCCGCTCGGCCGAGAAGGCGGCGGGCGGCGCATCGGCTCCGGCCGGCTTCGGAACCTGCAGCGACAGGACCCCGGCCAGCAGCGCGAGCGCCAGCGATCCGACCAGCCAGAACAGCCGCATGAGACATCCTCCCCGATGACGCAGGCGATCCTAGCCGGGCCGGTCGGGCCCGTCATCAACGACGGGCGATGCGGTCAACCATAACCGCTCAGCTTTCGTTAGAAGCTGGCGAACTAACCGGGACTCGGTCAACGGGGGATGGAAATGCTCAAGGTTCTGAAGGCCCTCGTGAGGCAATGGCGCTGCCGGCGGCACCGGTGGCGACCTGACCGGCGCCGCGCCGAGGGCGAGTGGTGCGACCTGTGCGGTGCGCGGCGGGATGTTCGCGCGCATTAACCGGCTTCGGAGCGAGGTCCGTTCGGCCGAGGTCGTCAGGGGCCCGCCCGTGCGCTCGAGGCTGTCGAAATACTGAAGCGGCGGATTTATGCTATGGTCTTCCCGGGATCAGGGGAGGGCGAGATGAACGCCACGACATTGAACCACCGATTCGCCGGCGCCTGTGTCGCGCTTGGTTCCGCCGTGCTGGTGGTCACGATCGCAACTTACCTGATGTTCCTGGGCGGCGCCCAGGCTAGCGGGCCGGGTGGCTCGGTCACTGTCAACGATGCCGCGCGGCACATAACCGGGAACCTGTCCTACCTTCAGGGCTACTGGCTGACGGAAGTCGCCGCGCTCTCGTTACTGGCCATCTCCGGATTCACG
>DASRXE010000048.1:0-9660 GCA_035654315.1 Brevundimonas sp. | reverse complement strand
CCGATCAGGACCTGATAGCCGAGCGGCTGGGGGGCGATGGGGGCGAGCGCGAGGCCGGTGAGGCCGATCAGGAAGTACAGCCGCCCGGCCAGCCGGTTGGAGCGGTCCCAGGCGAGGCGGCTCTTGTAGCTCCAGGGGGTGCGCACTCCGGCGATCGGGTTCGGCCCCACCCGGCCCAGTACCGCGCCGATGAGGAGGAACAGGGCGGACAGGCCGGCCATCGGCAGGGCGGCCCCGAGTGAGACCAGGCCGGTCACGCTCGTCACGCCGGCGAACAGGGTCAGCCCCAGGAAGGTGATCAGGACAAATAGCTGGCCGAAGCGCAGCGAGCGCGCGCGGGCCTCGTCCTCGGCCCGGCGGGCGGCGACGCCCATGCCGCCCGCGAACACGCCGGTTAGCAGGCCCAGCAGGGCGATACCCACGCCGATGGCCTCGCGACCGGCCCAGGCGTCGGCCTGGCCGTCGGCCCCGTAGTGATAGGGCATCACCTCGAGGGGGCCGGCGAAAAAGATCCATGCGCCGGCGGCCACTATCAGCACGGTGATCGCGATGGTGGCGCGGTCGGCGGCGGTCGGACGGTTCATCTATGGGTCTCCTCTTCGGGGTCGGCGCGGGCGCCGGTCATCTGCAACAGGAAGGCGAGGGCCTCCTCGACGGCCGAAATCTCGAGCCGGTAGCGGATCGAGGCGCCGTCACGCTCGGGCGAGACGAGGCCCGCCTCCTTCAGCGCATTGAGGTGGCCGGTGATGGTCGGCCAACTCATGTCGAAGGCGGCGGCGATATCGCCCGACGCCATCGGACCCTTGCGCAGCATCTCGATGATGCGGCGACGCACGGGATGCGACAGGGCCTTGAACAGCGCGTTCATAGGAAGAAGACTAATTAGGATATTCGCTAATAGCAAGAGCGCGCGGCGGATTTGGCGGGTCCTGCGTCGGGGTTGTAGACTCAAGACCGTTCAGCGGAGAGGACGGCCATGGCCGATGAGAAACCGGCGAAACCGAAGTTGCTTTCAGGGGGTAATCCTCAAATCCCCAAGGGTGACGGCGACGCGCCGGTGCAGGCCTGGATCGCGGCCGTGCCGGGGTGGAAGAGCGGAGCCTGGCGCCGGCTTGACGCCCTGATCGAAAAGTCCGTGCCGGGGGTGCGCAAGGCGGTGAAATGGAATTCGCCGCTCTACGGCGCCGGCGACGAGGGATGGTTCCTCAGCGTTCACGCCTTCGATCGCTATCTGAAGGTGAGCTTCCTGAACGGAGCCGCGCTGAAGCCGGTCCCGCCGGTCGCTTCGAAGCACCCGAATGTCCGCTATTTCCACATCCAGGAGGACGACACCGTCGATGAGGCGCTGTTCGCTGACTGGGTGAAGCAGGCTGCCCGGCTGTCCGGCGAGAAGATGTGAGCGGACAGGACCCGGCCCTGCTGCGCCGGTTGCTGCGCGCGAAGGACCGGATGGAGGCGGCTTCGCACGAGGACTGGCCGATCTCGCGGCTGGCCCGGGTCAGCGGCGTCTCCGAAGCCCATTTCGCGCGCTCGTTCCGCGACGCCTTCGGCCTTCCGCCGCATCGCTACCTGCTGACGCGCCGGATCGAACGAGCCGCGGCCCTGCTGCGCGACAGCGACCTGTCGGTGACCGAGATCGCCTTCCAGACCGGCTGGAACAGCCTGGGCACCTTCGGGCGGACCTTCCGCGACGTGACGGGTGAGAGTCCGGGCGCGCTGCGGGCGCGTCAGCAGGCGGCGTCGCATCAACTGGACCGGGCGCCCCACTGCTTCGTTAGCGCCGCCCACCGGCCGGACCTCAACATAGCAGTTTCGGAGAAGCGGCGGCGGGAAGCGGACGCTAACACGAGCGGGTCAGAGGAAACGGAGGTTCCATGAGCCAGGGAGTCGGAGTGGTTGGTCTGTACGTCCGCGATCAGGACGAGGCGATCGAATTCTATGTCGGGAAGCTCGGATTCCGCGTCCATACCGACGCGCGCAACGGCGACTATCGCTGGCTGACGGTGCAGCATCCGGAGCAGCCGTCCTTCCAACTGGGCCTCTTCGCCCCGCAGCCGCCGACGGTGGACGCGGCGACCGCCCAGACGCTGCGCGAGATCGTGGCCAAGGGGGCCATGCCGCCGCTGGTGCTGGTTGTCGACGACTGCCGCGCGGCGCACGAGGACATGAGCGCCAATGGCGTGGAGTTCACCCAGGAGCCGGTCGAGCGCTACGGCGCCGTGGACGCCAGTTTCCGCGACCCGTCCGGGAACGGCTGGAAACTGATCCAGGGGCGGTGAGGCCGATGCACGCCCAATTCTTCAAGCAGGACCCGGAGCCCGGGTCCTCTTCGCGGGAGGCCCGTATGAACTGGAGCCACGGAATCCGGCGGACCCATCGCTGGCTGGCCATCGCCTTCACCCTGTCGGTCATCGCCAACTTCGTCGCCTATGCGGTCGGCGAGCCGCCCCTCTGGCTGGTCTATTCGCCGCTGCCGCCGCTGTTCCTGCTGATGTTCAGCGGCCTGTACATGTTCGCGCTGCCGTATGCGGAGCGGCTGCGCGGCGGAAGGATCGGATCATGACGAGCGAAATCGTAGAGGACGAAGAGTCCGGCTCCCGGTCGATCGACGCGAAGATCGGTTCGCTGGACGGCTGGCGACGCGAGGCGCTGGCGCGCATGCGGGCGCTGATCCGGCAGGCCGATCCCGAGGTCGTCGAGACGGTGAAGTGGCGGAAGGTCTCCAATCCGCTGGGTGTTCCGACCTGGGAGCACGGCGGCATCCTCTGCACGGGCGAAACCTACAGGGACAAGATCAAGCTGACCTTCGCCCGCGGCGCCGCCCTGCCTGACCCGTCGGGGCTGTTCAACGCCGGGCTGGACGGCGGGACGCGCCGGGCCATCGACATCCGCGAGGGCGATGTCATCGACGCGGCCGCCTTCACGACGCTGATCCGCGCCGCCGTGGCGCTGAACACCGCGCCGAAGCCCGTCAGATCGAAAAGCTGACGCCGCAGCCGCAACTGGACGCGGCGTTCGGATTGCGGACCACGAACTGCGCCCCGGCGAGATCGTCCACGAACGCGATCTCGGAGCCCTTCAGGAAGGGTAGGGAGATCGGATCGACGAGGGCGGCCTGGCCGTCGGCCTCGATGCGCAGGTCGTCGGGCTCGGCGGCCCCGACCAGTTCGAAACGGTACTGGAAGCCGGAGCAGCCGCCGCCGTCGACGGCGACGCGGAGCAGGACGGGGCGGCCCTCTTCCGCCGCCAGCTTGGCCAGACGGCGGGCGGCGCTTTCGGACAGGGTCAGGCCGTGGCCGCCGGCGTGGGGCGAAATCTCGAAGGCGGGGACGGATTGGACGGTGCTCACGGGGGTCTATATGAGGCGCGGACGGGCGATCGCAAAGGCCCCCATCGAATGAGCAGCCGACGTTGATCCCCGAGCGCGCCGCCTATGCCGAATATCCCGAGCACAGCCGCGGCCGGCTGACGCCCGAGCCGATCAGCCGCACACGCAACGCCTACGCCCGGGACCGCGACAGGATCATCCACGCCACCGCCTTCCGCCGGCTGAAGGAGAAGACCCAGGTCTTCGTGGCGCACGAGGGCGACCACTACCGCACCCGCCTGACCCATTCGCTGGAGGTGGCGCAGATTGCGCGGTCGCTGGCTCACGCCCTGCGGCTGGACACCGATCTGGCCGAGACGGTGGCGCTGGCGCACGACCTTGGCCATCCGCCCTTCGGCCATTCAGGCGAGGACGAACTGCAGGCGCGGATGGAGCCGTGGGGCGGCTTCGATCACAACGTCCAGACCTTCCGCGTGGTGACCCGGCTGGAGCATCGCTACCCCCAGTTCGAGGGGCTGAATCTCAGCTGGGAGACCGTCGAGGGCGTGGTCAAGCACAACGGGCCGGTGTCGCATCGGCTGGAGGAGCCGGCGTGGAAGGCGATCGCCGACTATGCCCCGGGCTGGGACCTGCGGCTGGACAGTTTCGCCTCCCTGGAGGCGCAGGCGGCGGCGCTGGCGGACGACATCGCCTACAACAACCACGACGTCGACGACGGGGTGCAGGCGGGGCTGTTCACGCTCGAGGACCTGGCGGAGGTGCCGCTGATCGGGCCGGTGCTGCACGGGGTGCGCAAGGATTGGCCGGACATCGACGAGCGGATGGTCCGCATCGAGGCGGTGCGCCGCATGATCGGGGTCATGGTCGAGGACGTGCTGGCCGAGACGGAGGCGCGGATCGAGGCCGCCGGGGTGCGCTCGACCGAGGACGTGCGGACGGCGGGGCGGCCGCTGGTAGGCTTTTCGCACGGCATGCTCGCGGACCTGGGCGTGTTGCGGTCGTTCCTGTTCGAGCGGATGTACCGGCACTACCGGGTCAACCGGACGCGCAGCCAGGCGCGGCGGCTGCTGGGCGAGATGTTCGAGCTGTTCATGGCCGATCCGGGCACCCTGCCGCCGGAATGGTCGGGCAAGGCCGGAACCAGCGACGAGGCGCGACGGGCGCGGGCCGTGTGCGACTACATCGCCGGGATGACCGACCGCTATGCGATCGAAGAACACAGGAAGCTGTTCAGCCTCGACCTCGCCCTCGATCTGTGATTCGAAAGGACCGCAGGGCGGGTTAGGATGAGCGGCTGCGCGTCGATTCGCGCGGTCTGACGGAAGGCGCGGCCATGTCTCACGAAGATCCCTATCGCCCGAACCAGGGCCGCGACCGCGGCGCCTATACGCCACCGACCGACGACGACCTGCCGTTCAACCGCCAGGGCTACGACCCGCGCCGGGGCGGAGGGGGCGGCGGAGGCAAGGGGCCGCCGTGGACCCTGATTATTTCGGCGGTGGTGCTGCTGGTGCTGATCATCGCCGTGGCCGTCTACTACAGCCGGGGCGGCCTTCGCGCCTCGGAAGACGCCCCGCCCGCTGTGGGCGCGCCGGTCGGCGAGATGAAGGCCGATGTCCCGATTGACGCCCAGCCGGTCGATCCGACAGCCGGCATCGATGTCTATTCCGACACCGAGGCGCCCGCGACCGCCCCCACCTTCACCCCGCCGCCGGAAGCGGTGCAGCCGCGTCCCGCGCCGGCGCCGGTGGAGGCTGCGCCCGAGCCTGCTCCGGCCCGTCCGACGCCGGCCGCTCCGCCCGCCAAAAAGGCTGAGCCGCGGCCGGCTCCCGTGGGCGGCAACGCCGGCGTCCAGATCGGCGCCTTCTCGACGCCGACGCTGGCGGAGCGCGAGTACAACGCGGTCGTCGGCCGCTATCCGCAACTGACCGAGGGCGGCAGCCGTCGGGTGCAGGAAGTGACGGCCTCGAACGGCTCGACCGTCTATCGCACCACCGTCACCGGCCTGAGCCGCGAGCAGGCCACCGGCCTGTGCAGCGCCATCAAGGCTTCGGGCGGGGACTGCATCGTTCGGTGACACGCTCGGCGGCGATCTACGGCTGCAGCGGGCATCGGCTGACGGCGGAGGAGAAGGCCTTCTTCACCGAGGTCCGGCCATGGGGCTTCATCGTCTTTCGCCGCAATGTCGACAGCCCGGATCAGATGCGGGCGCTGACCGACGAGATGCGCGACTGCGTGGGCGACGCGGAGGCGCCGGTCCTGATCGACCAGGAGGGCGGCCGGGTCCAGCGCATGGGGCCGCCGCATTGGCCGAAATACCCGCCGGGGGACGCGTATCTGAAGGCCACCAACGACCCGCTGGCGGCGCGCGAACTGGTGCGGATGGGCGCGCGGTTGATGGCGCATGACCTGCAATCGGCGGGGATCAACGTCGATTGCGCGCCGGTGCTGGACGTGCCCGTGCCGGGAGCGCACGACATCATCGGCGACCGGGCCTATGGGCGCGACCCGGCGACGGTGTCGGCGCTGGGCCGGGCGGCGGCGGAGGGGTTGCTGGCCGGCGGGGTGCTGCCGGTGGTCAAACATATGCCGGGGCACGGGCGGGCCTTCGCCGACAGCCATCATGACCTGCCGGTGGTGCACGCCGACCTGAAGACGCTCGACGGCTGGGATTTCGCGCCGTTCCGGGCGCTGTCCGACATGCCGCTGGCGATGACGGCCCATGTGGTGTTCGACGCGGTCGATCCGAAGCGGCCGGCGACGACCTCGAAGAAGGCGGTCAGGCTGATGCGCGAGGGGCTCGGCTTCGGCGGTCTGATCATGACCGACGACCTGTCGATGAAGGCGCTGTCGGGGAGCCTGCGCGAGCGGGCCGAGGCGTCGCTGAAGGCGGGGTGCGACGTGGTTCTGCACTGCAACGGCGCTCTCAACGAGATGCGGCAGGTCGCGGAGGGCGTCGGCAAGCTCAAGGGCAAGGCCGCCAAGCGGGCGGAGGCGGCGCTGGCGCGGGTGGTGCGGGAGGTCGAGCCGCTGGACCTTTTCGCGGCGCGCGACCGGTTCGACGCGCTGATGGCCGGGCGGCTGCAGGCGGCGAAGGGGCCGGACGTGGGGGAGGCGCAGGCGTGACCGACGCCTTCCAGCCCAACCTGGATTTCGCGGCGGTCGCACAGGCCGACGAGCAGGACGCCTTTGTGGTCGATCTGGAGGGCTATGAGGGGCCGCTGCACGTGCTGCTGGCGCTGGCGCGGACGCAGAAGGTCGATCTGCTGAAGCTGTCGATCACCAAGCTGGCGGAACAGTATTTGGCCTTCGTGCACGAGGCGCGACGGCGGAATTTTTCGCTGGCGGCGGACTATCTGGTGATGGCCTCGTGGCTGGCCTATCTGAAGTCGCGGCTGTTGCTGCCCCGGACGGACAAGAAGGGCGAGGAGATGCCCGCCGAGGAGATGGCCGCGGCGCTGGCGTTCCGGCTGCAGAAGCTCGAGGCGATGCGCAAGGCGGTCGAGGCGATCACGGCCCGCCCGCGGCTGAAGCGGGATGTGTTCACGCGCGGCGATCCGGAGGCGCTGGTCATCGTGCCGTCAGACCGGATCGACGCCAGCCTGTACGAGCTGATGGCCGCCTATGTGACGCAGCGGCGACGCGAGGAGCAGCGGCGCTACAATCCCGGCCAGCGGGTCGAGGCCTTCGGGCTGGAGGCGGCGCGCGATTGGCTGCGTGAGGTGCTGCCGCGGCTGGAGGAGTGGACGCCGCTGGAGCGGGTGGCGCCGGAGAAGCACGGGGTTGAGGGGCCGTCGCAGGCCAGCTTCACCGCCTCGACGTTGTCGGCCAGTCTGGAGCTGGTGAAGGAGGGGGCCATGGATGTGAAGCAGGCCGAGGCTTTCGCCGAGCTGTATCTGAAGCGGCGGGGCGTGGGACAGGTGCTGGAGCTGGTGCCTTGACGGCCCCGCCGCCTCCGTCATCCCCGGGCTTGTTCCGGGGATCCATGATCACGGCTGCCGGAAGGGGTCCCGCATGCGTTCGCCGGCGCGTATGGATGGCCGGGACAAGCCCGGCCATGACGGATATCTGATGGTTCAGTTCGCCCCAGACGAGACCGAGATCGAACGCCGGGTCGAGGCGTTGCTGTTCGCGGCGGCGGGGCCGCTGTCGGCGGCGGAGATCGCGCGGCGGCTGCCGGAAGGGGCGGACGTCGGCGGAGCGATTTCGGCGCTGCGCGAGCGCTATCAGGGGCGAGGCGTTGAGCTGGAGTGTGTCGCCGACCGCTGGCGCTTCCGCACGGCGGCGGACCTGTCGTTCATGATGACCGAGGAGCGCGAGGAGCCGCGGCGGCTGTCGAAGGCGGCGCTGGAGACCCTGGCCGTCATCGCCTACCACCAGCCCTGCACCCGGGCCGAGATCGAGAGCGTGCGCGGGGTCAGCCTGTCGAAGGGGACGCTGGATCTGCTGCTGGAGATGGGGTTCGTGCGGCTGAAGGGGCGGCGGCGCACGCCGGGGCGGCCGGTGACCTATGCCACGGCGGACAAATTCCTCGAGCATTTCAGCCTGGGGAGTCTGTACGACCTGCCGGGGGTGGCGGAGATGAAGGCGGCGGGGCTGCTGGACCTGTCGATCCCGGTCGGTTTCGAGGTGCCGGATCCCTCAAGGGTGGGGGACGACGACGAGACGCCGCTGCTGCCGGGGGAAGAGGACTCGCCGGAGTTCGCACAGGATTTCGTGGCGGAGGACTGAGGGCTGGCCGCCCAGATGCGCGGAATATCAGGCGTCGGCGCGGCCAGGTGATTAGTGGTTAGTGATTAGTGGGTGACGCCGCCGTCGTTGGCGCCCCGCGTCCCGCGGTCGGAGACGCCGCAACCACTAATCACTAACCACTAATCACTTTCCGGGCGCCTCAGCCGGGTGTCGCATTCCGCCCAGACCCTTGCTAAGCCGCTGCGATGATCGCTCGCCTTCGTCCCGTTCCGTTCGACCTCGGTCCCGTCCATTTCGTGGGCATAGGCGGCATCGGCATGAGCGGCATCGCCGAGATCATGCTCAAGATCGGCTATTCGGTGCAGGGCTCGGACGCCAAGGCCAGCGCCAACACTGAGCGGCTGGAGAAGCTGGGCGCCAGGATCTTCATCGGCCACGACGCCGGCCATGTGAGCGACGGCGTGTCGGCGGTGGTTTATTCGACCGCGGTCAAGCCGACCAATCCGGAAATGGTCGTGGCCCGCGAGCGCCGCATCCCGCTGGTGCGCCGGGCCGAGATGCTGGCCGAGCTGATGCGGCTGCAGTTCTCGGTCGGAGTGGGCGGGACCCACGGCAAGACGACAACGACCTCGATGGTGGCGGCGGTGCTGGACGCCGGCGGGCTGGACCCGACGGTGGTCAACGGCGGCATCATCAACGCCTATGGCACCAACGCCAAGGTCGGCGACGGCGACTGGATCGTGGTCGAGGCTGACGAGAGCGACGGCAGCTTCCTGCGCCTCAAATGCACGGTGGCGGTGATCACCAACATCGACCCGGAGCACCTCGACCACTACGGCGACTTCGACGCGCTGAGGAAGGCGTTCGTCGACTTCATCGAGGACATTCCCTTCTACGGCTTCGGCGTCGTCTGCCTCGACCATCCGGAGGTGCAGCGGCTGGTGGCCTCGATCGACAACCGGCGCCTGGTCACCTACGGGCTGAACCCGCAAGCCATGGTCCGGGCGGACAATTGCGACATGCGACCCGACGGGGCCCGCTTCGACGTGGTCATCCAGCAGCAGGGCCTGGCGGCGCTGGAAGAGCCGATCCGGATCAAGGATCTGCATCTGCCCATGGCTGGCTGGCACAATGTCTCCAACGCGCTGGCGGCGATCGCCGTGGCGCGCGAGCTGGACGTGTCGGACGAGGCGATCCGGGCCGGGCTGGCCGGCTTTGGCGGAGTGCGGCGGCGCTTCACCGCCACCGGTGTGGCCAATGGCGTGCGCGTCATCGACGACTACGGCCACCACCCGGTCGAGATCGCCGCCGTGCTCAAGGCGGCGCGGCAGGTGGCCGAGGGCCGGGTCATCGCGGTGGTGCAGCCGCACCGCTACACCCGGCTGCGCGACCTGATGGAGGAATTCTCGACCTGTTTCTCCGACGCCGACGCCGTGATCGTCGCCGACGTCTATCCGGCCGGCGAGACGCCGATCGAGGGCATCGACCGCGACGCGCTGGTGGACGGCGTGCGCCGCTTCGGCCACCGCTCGGTGCAGGCGCTGGAGGGGGTGGAGGCGCTGCCGGCGATGATCGCGGCGGAGGCGAAGGCCGGCGACCTGGTGGTGCTGCTGGGGGCCGGGGACATCACCCAGTGGGCC
>DASRXE010000047.1:0-3770 GCA_035654315.1 Brevundimonas sp. | reverse complement strand
CCAGATCACCTCGACCAGGGTGTTGTGGCTCCACTTGGCCGGAACCGGGTTGGACTTCTTGTTGTAGCGGATGACGATCCACACGATCAGGCCCAGCACCAGCAGGCAGATGAAGGTGATGATCGGCATCAGGATGGCGTCGTGGAAGAAGTGCGCCTCGACCTTCAGCGGCGAGGCGGCCGGCTGCAGCCCGAGGGCCCCGTCGGTCGGCTGGCCGACCAACTCCTGAGCCGCGGCCGGTGCGGCGGCGAAAAGAGCCAGGGCCAGCGCGGCCATGCCGCTGCCGATCAGACCCGGGGCCCGCGTGCCCATCCCCATGCGAGACATCCTCATAAACCGTTCTGTCGCAAGCGCTTGCGAGTGAATCGCAAGCAGGCGCCGGGGCGGAAGCCCGCGGCGGTTCTTGCCGGGGTCCATATCGCCCTGCCCCGCGCTTGCCAAGCGATTGGACGCCGCACCCGTCGGGGAGGGGCGGATTAAATCGCTGTCATGTTTGAACAGCTACCTTGCATGACCAGATACCTTGCGATACGTCTTTTCCATCAGAGGAGACGCCGAGGTGCCTGAAACCATTGAGATCCAGCTGAAGAAGGGGGTGCTCACACTCTGTGTGCTGGCCCTTCTGAATCGCCACGACAGCTACGCCTATGAAATCGCCTCGACCCTGTCGGACGCGATCGACATGGGCGAGGGCACCATCTACCCGCTGATGCGGCGGATGCAGTCCGACGGTCAGGTCGAGACCTATCTGGTCGAATCGTCCTCCGGCCCGTCGCGCAAATACTATCGTCTCACCGACGCCGGCCGACGCGCCCTTGAAGCGCAGACCGCCGAGTGGCGCGCCTTCGTCGTCGCTGTCGAGGGCGTCATGAACGCCGACGCGGAGGCCGAACCGGCCACGCCCGTCGCCAACACCGCCGAAAGGGGAGCTGAACTATGACCCGCGCCGAATTCATGGGCCGGCTGAGGCGAGGCCTCGTCGGCATGCCGACCGCCGCGGCCGCCGAGATCGCCGCCGACTACGAGATGCATTTCGAGGACGGCGCCGCCGCCGGCCGGACCGAGGCGGAAGTCGCCGCGGCCCTCGGCGATCCCGACCGCCTCGCCCGCGAACTGCGCGCCGAGGCCGGGGCCCGGCGCTGGGACCAGGAGAAGAATCCGTCCGCCGCCGCCGGCGCCGTCTTCGCGGTGCTGGGGCTGGGGGCGATCGACATCCTGATCCTGCTGCCCATCCTGATGACCGTGGTCGGGGTGCTGTTCGGCTTCTTCATGGCCGCCGTCGGCCTGTTCGTCGGCGGCGGGGCGGTCATGGTGGCCGGACCGTTCGCCGGCTTCCCGGGCGGCGGCCTCGCCGCGGTTCTGGCGGGACTGGGCATGATGGCCGGCGCCGCCGCCATCGGCGCCCTGACGGCCATCGCCACCATCCTGCTCGTCAATGCGACCGTGTGGTTCGCCCGCCTGCACTACCGGCTGCTGAAGCCGGCCCTTGAAAACCACAGCCAGGCCTGAGGAGAGACCCGCATGATCCGCACCCTTCTGATCATCACCGGCGCCAGCCTGGTGCTCTGCATCGCCGCCCTGGGCGGGGCCGCCGCGCTCGGCGGCAACGACATCGCGCGTCACGGTGGAAACTGGACCTTCTGGGACGACGACGGAGATAGCCACACCGTCCATTTCGATCGCGCCGACCGTGGTCCCCGGGTCACGCGCTCCCTCGCCTGGACGGGCGGCGACCGCCTGGAAATCCACGTCCCGGCCGACGTCATCTACGTCCAGGGCGACGAAGCCTCGGTCGAGGTTTCCGGGTCGCAGGCCCAGGTCGACCGCCTCCGCCTGACCGAGGGCCGCTTCACGTTCAACGAGGACGACAGCCATGTGGTCTTCGGCTGGAGGAACAGCCCGGCGCTGCGGATCACCGTCACGGCGCCGGCGGTGAGGACCTTCGACATGTCCGGGTCCGGCGATCTCAGCATCCGCGCCTACGACCAGCCCGACCTGATGATCAGCATCCGCGGCTCGGGCGAAGTGGACGCCGCCGGCCGAACGGAGACAGTCGAACTGGACATCCACGGCTCGGGCGAGGCCGATCTCTCGGCGCTCGAGACGCGCGACGCCGACGTGGAGATCTCCGGCTCGGGTGAAGCCGCCGTCGGGCCGACCGGCGCGGCCCGGATCAGCATCTCAGGTTCGGGCGACGTCGATCTGACGCGCCGCCCGGCCACGGTGACCCAGAACATCTCGGGGTCCGGAGACGTCAATCAGCGCTAGGCTGAGGTGAGGCCGGTGACTTCGCCGGCCTCACCGCCTATCTCAGCGGCATGACCCTGCCCGTTCAGCCGCCCGCCATCCTCGAATCCGCCGACGTCGCGGCAGAAGAGGCCCTCTCCATCCTCCAGGGCGCGCTCGCGGGCGCCGACGACGGCGAACTGTTCCTTGAACGCTCCGAGCTGGAGTCGCTCGTTTTCGACGACGGCCGGTTGAAGTCCGCGGCCTATGACGCCGCCGAAGGGTTCGGCCTGCGCGTCGTGGCGGGCGAGACCGCCGGCTACGCCCACGCCAATGAGATCAGCGGTCCCGCCCTGCGCCGCGCCGCCGACAGCGCCGCCCTCGCCAAGGCCGGCCACACAGGCGTCGTCGCCGAAGCGCCCCGCGCCACCAATCAGAAACTCTACGACGCCGTCGATCCGCTGGCGTCGCCGGCCTTCTCCGACAAGATCGCCCTGCTGTCGGAGATCGACGCCTGGGCCCGCGCCCGCGATCCGCGCGTGGTGCAGGTCTCCGCCTCGCTGGTCGGCGAGCGCCGCAATATCGAAATCCTGCGCGGCGATGGTCGCCGGGTCTCGGACCTGCGCCCCCTCGTTCGCCTCAATGTCTCGGTTACCGTCGAGAAGGGCGGTCGTCGCGAGAGCGCCTCGTCGGGCGCCGGCGGCCGCGCCGGCTTCGAGACCTGGATCGCCCCCGAACGCTGGCAGGGCCAGGTCGATGAGGCTCTGCGGCAGGCGCTGGTGAACCTCGAGGCGGTCGACTGCCCCGCCGGCGAGATGGACGTGGTGCTGGGGGCCGGTTGGCCCGGGGTGCTGCTGCACGAGGCGATCGGCCACGGCTTCGAAGGCGATTTCCACCGCAAGGGTTCATCGGTCTTCTCGGGCAAGATGGGCCAGCGCGTGGCCGCCCCCGGCGTGACCGTCGTCGACGACGGCTCCATCGCCGGTCGGCGCGGCTCGCTCAGCTTCGATGACGAGGGCACGCCGACCTCGCGCACCGTTCTGATCGAGGACGGCATCATGGTCGGGCTGATGCACGACCGGCTGTCGGCGCGCCAGCTGGGCGCCCGCGCCACCGGCAACGGCCGGCGCCAGTCCTTCGCCCACATGCCGATGCCGCGCATGACCAACACCTTCATGGAGGGCGGCAGGGACTCGCAGGCCGACATGATCGCCTCGACGAAGCGGGGCCTCTACGCCGCCAACTTCGGCGGTGGGCAGGTGGACATCACCAACGGCAAATTCGTCTTCCAGTGCACCGAAGCCTGGCTGATCGAGGACGGAAAGATCACCGCTCCGGTGCGCGGCGCCACCCTGATCGGCGACGGAGCCACCGCCCTGACGAAGATCCGGATGATCGGCGACGACTTCGCCTTCGACCCCGGCGTCGGCGTCTGCGGCAAGGCCGGGCAGGGCGTTCCCGTCGGCATCGGCCAGCCCAGTCTCAAGATGGGCGGTCTGACCGTGGGCGGCACGGCGGTCTAGAGATCAGGGTCGGGTGTCGAG
>DASRXE010000046.1:0-15914 GCA_035654315.1 Brevundimonas sp. | reverse complement strand
ACGGTCATGCCGTCCTGCTGGGCCGGCTCCGACCAGGCGCCCTGGGCCGAGACGGCGGCGGTCACGGCGGCGACGTCGCCCCTGGTGGCGACGCACAGGGCCTTGAAATCGTCAGCCGGCGCCGGGGTTGTGGTCACGGCGGCGGCGAACAGAAGCGTGGCGATCATCAATGCGAACTCTCTTGGCGACGGGGGGAGGAGACCGGGCGCGCACGGCGCCCGGTGATCGAGCTCAATCTGACTCGAAAAGCAGCGTCAATAAGGCCGGCGCGCGGTCGTGGTCAGGCCACCCAGTCCTTCTTCAGCGTCCGCGACGCTCCGAACAACAGGGCCGAGGCCAGCAGGTAGAAGCCCATGCCGGTGTAGATCGCCCAGCGCAGGCTCTCGTCGCCGAAGTAGGGAGCCAGCCGATCGCTCATCCAGCCGAAGTAGTAGAATCCGACGGCGAGGCCGAGCAGGTTGTTAATCAGCAGGAACAGGGCCGAGGCGGTCGAGCGCATGGCCGCCGGAACCAGATGCTGCACCGCCGCCGTGATGGGGCCCAGCCAGGCCAGGTTCAGGCCGGTCGGAATCAGGAAGATCAGGAAGGCGAGGATAAGCTGCTGGGCGTTGGTGCCGCCGCCCGGCAGCACCAGGCCGATCAGCCACGGCGAGTTCATCGCGGCGATGAACAGCGGCGCCGAGATCAGGAAGGCGATGGCGGGGACCAGCGGATAGGCCCCTTTGCCGCGCTTCGACAGCTTGTCGGCGAAGAAGCCGCCCAGCCAGATGCCGAGCGTGCCGCCGACCATGGCGATGCCGGCGTAGTACCAGGCGGTCTGGCTCAGGGTCAGGTCGAAGCTGCGTACGAAGAACGTCGGCAGCCAGCCGGCGACGCCGTAACCGCAGATCGACGACGATGCCGCGCCGAGCGCCAGCAGCCAGAAGCTCTTCTTGGGGATGACCGCCGAGGCCGTGATGCGGGCGATCCACAGCGATATGCCGATCACCGTGGCCAGCAGGCCCGCAAAGCCCCACGTCATTCCGGCATTGCGCTGGTCCACGAGCAGGTACAGCACCGCGCCGACCGCCAGGGCCGCTGCACCGATCGCCAGCATCGTCATGGAGGCGATCGCGCCCACGCGCCGGGAATCCGCTGACACGGGCTCCGCCGTGGCGACGGGGGTCGGCTCGGGGCCGGTTCGGGCCATCGCCTCGGCCGCGGCCGCGGCATCGGTCCCGCCGCGCTTCGGATCGCGTACGGTCAGGCGCAGCAGCGGGGCCAGCAGCAGGCCCAGAAGGCCGACGACGATGAAGGCCGTCTGCCAGTTCCACCGCGCCGCCACCAGGCCGCCGACAAGAGTGCCCGCCGCCGTGCCGATCGGGATGCCGAAGGCGAACACCGCCAACGCCCGGGCCCGCTGTGATGGCGGGAAATAGTCCGAGATCAGCGAATAGGCCGGGGCCACGCCGCCGGCCTCGCCGACGCCGACGCCCATGCGGTACAGGAAAAGCTGGGTGAAGGAGGTCGCCGTCCCGCACAGGGCGGTGAAGCCGCTCCACACCGCCAGCGCCCCGGTCATGATCCACACCCGGCTGAAGCGGTCGGCGAGCCAGGCCAGCGGAATGGCGAGGGTCGAATAGACGCTGGCGAAGGCGAGGCCGCCCAGCAGGCCGAACTGGGTGTCGGTGAGACTGAAATGCTCGATCAGTTTCGGCCCGAGGATGCCGATGATCTGCCGGTCGAGGAAGTTCAGCGCATAGATCAGCACCAGCACGGCCAGCACGTAGTAGCGATAGCCCGGGCGGACGGGCTCGGCGGCCGTGGCTCTCATGGCGTTTCCCTCGACTTGGTCTTGTTCGTTGGCGGAACGGTAGCTGGACCGTGGCGCGGCGTAAAAGAAAAAGGGCGGCGGCTCAGGTGAACCGCCGCCCGTGATCAGATGCGATCAGGCTTCAGGAGTCTTTCGATCAGAACTTGACCTGCAGCGAGGCGGTCACCGTCTGCGGCGGGCCGTAGTAGCCGATCATCGAGTCGTTGAAGAGCGCGCCGGCGAAGGCGTAGGCGCCCACGCGGTACTCCTCGTCCGTCAGGTTCTTGCCGTACAGGCCGAGCGTGTAGCGGTCGGTCGGGTCGGTCCAGACGATCGACAGGTCGACCAGCGAATAGGCCTCCTGGTCGAGGATCGGATTGGGGAATTCGAACTGGCTGTAGTCGTCCCGGTACGACACCGACGGGGTCACCGCCAGCTCGCCGCCGGCCACATCGCCGCGCCAGGTCACGCCGAAATAGCCCGTCCACTTCGGCGCGTTCTGCAGCACCACCTGGTCGGAGATGTCCTCATAGGCCTGGGTGACCAGATTGTAGCGGAGGAACTCGTCGAACTCGGCCTCCAGATAACCGACCGCGAAGTTGGCGGTCAGATTGTCGGTCATGAACAGCGAGCCCTCGAACTCGGCTCCGGACAGGGTCGACTGGCCGACGTTGTCGACGAAGCTGGCGACGTTGGCGCCCGCGGGCACCTGGGTGGTGACCTGCTGGTCCTCATAGGTGTTGTGGAACAGGGCCGAGCTGAACGACAGCCGGTTGTCGAACGCCGAGCCCTTCAGGCCGAGTTCGATCGACTCCACCTTCTCCGGATCGTAGCCGTTGACGGTGTCCGGGGTCAGGCTGGCGTCGCCGCGCATGTCGAAGCCGCCCGACTTGAACCCGCTCGACCACGAGGCGTAGCCGGTCACGTCGTCTGACAGGTCATACGACAGGGCGACCCGCGGCGAGAAATCCGTGAAGTCCTTCTCGTTGGTGTAGAGGGTGTTCTGCACCAGTGGCGTGGCGGCGGGGCCGCCGGTCAGAGGCGTGCGGCCGACGCCGAGGAAGGTGGCGCGGTTGACGTGGCCGGTCTTGGTGTCCTGGGTGTAGCGCGCGCCGAGACCCAGGTGCAGGCGGTCGGTCACGTCGTAGTTGATGTCGGCGAAAGCCGCGAGGCTCTCCGTGTCGACATAGCCGCCGGTGCCGATGGTGATGCCCGCCCCGCCCAGCACGGTGTCGAACGCGCCCTCGGCATGACCCTCGAGATAATAGACGCCCATCACGCCCTGGACCCGGTCGTAGTCGAACAGGAACTGGAACTCCTGCGTCATCTGGTCGTCGGCGTAATAGGCCGGGATATCCAGCGTCGGCGCCGGCGTGTTGTCGAAATCGATGACCGTGTCGGTCTCGCCGTCGCGCCAGGCCGTGATCGACTTGAAGGTCCAGTGGTCATTCATGTCCCACTGCACGGTCGCCGAGAAGCCCTCGTTCATCACCGAGTTCTCGTCGCCGACGCCGGCGTAGGTGTCGTAGACGCTGTCCGGGATTCCGGCGCCGGGGCCGACGCCGGCCACTTCGCGGTGGCCGTGACGGGGGTTGGAATCGTCCTGGACGCGGTCATAGGCGAGGCGCACCGACAGGGTCTCGGCAGGCTCCCATTCGGCGCTGACGCGGCCGGCCACCACGTCCTTGTTGTAGTGTTCGGCGCCCGTATTGAGGTTCTCGCCGTAGCCGTCGCGCTGATAGCTGGCGATGGCGCCGCCGACGCGGAAATTATCCGCCAGCGGCACGCTGCCCGAGGCCAGCAGATCGATCTGGTTGTAGCTGCCATAGGCGCCGCGCAGGGTCAGCTCCGGGTCCTGCGACAGGCGCGAGGTGACGTATTTGATCGCGCCGCCGACCGTGTTGCGGCCGTACAGCGAACCCTGCGGACCGCGCAGCACCTCGATGCGTTCGATGTCGAAGATGTCGAGCACGGCGCCCTGTGGGCGGGCCACATAGACATCGTCGATGTACAGGCCGACGCCGGGCTCGAAGCCCCACAGCGGATCCTGCTGGCCGACGCCGCGGATGAAGGAGATCAGGGTCGAGTTCGAGCCGCGGGCCACCTGGACCGTCGCGTTCGGGGTCTGCTGCTGCAGCGCGGTGATGTCGCTGGCGCCGGTCTCTTCCAGGCGTTCGGCGCCCAGGGCCGAGACCGAGATCGGCACGTCCTTCAGCGCTTCGTCGCGACGGCGGGCGGTGACGATGACGTCGCCGACGGCGGCCGCCTCTTCCTGGGTCTGCGTCGGCGCGTCCTGCGCCACGGCGACGGTCGAGATCGCGCCCCAGGCGGCGCCCGCCAGCAAGGCGGTCTTGATATAGCGGTTCATGTGAAGCCCCATTCCAGTGTTTCTGCCCGAGACGCTTTTTTTATTCAGCGTTCAATGATTTTCCGGGACCGTAATCGTTTTCGCTCCGCTGTCAAACGGCGGCGCTTGCCGGACGGCGCCCCGGAACCCGACTGTGGCGCCGTTGCCATGACGGCCTGACGCGGCTTAGCGTGGCCGCATGACCAAGCTCGACGCGCCCGCTTCCGCCGCCGCAACGCCCGCGCGCCGGGGGCGGCCCTCGAAGAAGCAGGCGGCCGGAACCGGCGACACGCGCGAGTCCATCCTCGATGCGGCCGAGGATCTGTTCTCCAAGCACGGCTTCTACGGCGTCACCATCCGCGAGGTGGCGCGCGAGGCTGGAGTCGATACGGCCCTGGTGCACTATTATTTCGGGGCCAAGCGCGCCCTGTTCGACGCGGTCTTCCTGCGCCGGGCCGAGGTCTGGAACGCCGAACGGGTCGACGCCATCAACCGCTACGCCCACGAGTCCGGCCCTGGCCAGATGACCCTCGAGGGTCTGCTCGAGGCCTTCCTGCGCCCGCCGTTCGAGTGGTCGCTGAAGGGCGGGCCCGGCTGGAAGCACTATTCCGCCCTCGTCGCCCAGACCAACGCCAATCCCATGTTCGGCGGCGAGACCATGACCCGCTATTTCGACCCCGCGGCCCGGCGGCTGATCGAACTGATCCAGCAGATCGTCCCCGGCGCGCGCGAGGTCGACCTCTACTGGGGCTATCACAACCTGTCCGGGGCCCTGACCCTGACCCTCGGCGAGACCGGCCGGCTGGACCGACTGTCCGGCGGCCTGTGCCGGTCCGGCGATCTGGAGAGCGCCTGCGACTACATGGTGCGGTACGCGGCGGCCGGCTTCCGGGCGGTGTGCGACCCCGAACGTCGGCCGCGCTGATGGGAGCCCCCGACAACCCGCACGCCCGGGGTCGGTTCGGCTGGCTCCCCATCCGATTCGACCGGGGGGTCGGCGTCGCCGTCGGCGCGGGCGTGGTGCTGGCCCTGACCGGCGCCTTCGGCACCAACATCGTCCCGCTGTGGCTGCGCCTCGCCTACTGGGTGCCGCTGATCCTGGCCGGGGCGGTCTGGGCCCACCTGTGTTCCGGCATGACCGAACGCTTCATCGATCCGGACGAACGCCCGTGGCTGACCGTGGCGGCGCTGTCCGCGACCACGGCCGGGCCGGTCGTGGTGCTGGTCTGGCTTGTCACCGGCCTGGTCTTCGAGGGCCGGATCTATCCCGCCAGCCGCCTCGTCAACTTCATCGGCCCCGTCCTGATCATCACGGTCGCCATCAGCGCCATCAACGTCTTCCTCAGCCGGTCCCCGCCGGTTCAAACTCACGCCGGCGCGAGCGGAACCGCCCCGGCGCGGTTCCTCGACCGCCTGCCGCCGCGGCTCCGCGGCGCCGCCCTTCGCGCGGTCGAGGCCGAGGACCACTATCTGCGGCTGCACACGGACCGCGGCTCGGACCTCATCCTGATGCGGCTGTCGGACGCAGTGGCCGAACTGGAAGGGGTCGAGGGCGCCCGCACCCACCGCAGCTGGTGGGTCGCCCGCGACGCCGTGCGCGACGCGACCCGCGGCGACGGCCGGGCGACCCTGACGCTGGAGGGCGGGATCGAGGCGCCGGTCAGCCGCCGCTACGCGCGGGCTCTGCGCGAGGCCGGCTGGTACTAGGGAGGCTATTCCTGCCAGATGCCGTGGAAGCTGACTGGCAGGGCCTTATCCGCGCGCCAGCTGGCCACGGGGCCGTCGTCGATCCGGGCGGCGTCCAGCACGTGCAGCTCGGTCGCCCGGGCGGCCAGATTGATCGACGGACCGACCAGCCAGCCATCGTCCTCCGCCGATCCGCCCGGCCGGGGCACGAAGACCATCTCGTCCATCACATGGTCCACCCCGAAGTCGAACACCCGGGTCCGGCCCTCGCGCCAGTCGGTCATGCCGATGGCGCTCGCGAACGGGCGTCCCGGCGTCTCTTCGGCCGTGTGCAGGCTGAAGCGGCGCGGCCGGCCGGCGCGGCGCGGATCGCCGCGCGGAAACTCGGCCACCTGGCCGGTGCGCTGCAGGTCCGCGGAGCCGTCCGCCCTCAGCTGCGCCAGCGCCAGCCGGGCCGGCTCGCCGTCCAGCGGCACGCCGTTGAGCACCTCGCTGGCGCCCCGGGCGGCGAAGTCCATGTCGACGTGGGCGCAGACGTCGAAGCGGATATCATCCCCGTCCGACCAGGCGTCGCCCAAATGGAAGAAGCCGAACGCCGGCAGCTCGAAGACGCGGCGTCTCGACAGGTCGTCCTTGTCGATGACCAGCACCCGCGTGCCCTCGTCGGGCCGCCACTCGAAACCTTCCGACAAGGGCATGGTCATCCGCGCCTGTATCCACGGCTGCAGCACGATCACCAGATGGCGAGCCGTGGCGGTGAAGTCGTGGACATAGCTGGCGCGCGGCAGCTCGATCATGGTCGCCGCCTCCAGCTCTCCCGTGGGGGAGAGGCGCCAGACCATCGCCTGACCGGCGCCCATGCCCAGGTTCCAGATGCGCCCGTCCGGCTCCCGGCGCGGGTGAGCCAGGAACGGCATGGCCTTCAGGTCGGGACGCAGGGTGACCATGCCCCGCGTCTGCAGCGTCTCCGGGTCCATGGCCACGGGCGAGCCGCCCTCCCACAACGCCCACAGGGCGTCGCCGGCCACCAGCACCGAGGTATTGGCCGCGTTGACGTCGTCGGGCGAGCCGATCTCGGCGCGGGGATCGCCGGCGGTGCCGAAGCCGGGCATGACCATGGCGTCCAGCCGCGTCTCCTGCCGCCGCTTCGGCGTATCGACGAAGCGGGCCGCCAGCTCGGCCCGGCCGTCTTCGATACGGAAACGGCGCACCAGGCCGTCGCCGTCGAACCAGTGCCCCGCGGATCGACCGGGACGACGGAATTTGGCCGGCCCGTTGCGATAGAGCGCGCCCTCCAGTCCGGCGGGCGCCCGCCCCCGGATCAGGCGCATGGCCGCCGGGGCGACATCGGCCTCGACATCGGCGGTGGCCAGTCCCCAGTCGGCCGCGATCCGCATCGCGGTCATGGCGCGAACGGTCTCGGGGGTGACGACGGCGGCGGACAGGGCCGCGGCGCCGGTCAGGAAACTGCGGCGGGAGGCGATCATGGCGCCCCCCCTCAGTGAAGGCTGATGGTCTGGGCGGTCGCGCCCGAGACGGGGAAGCGCGCGCGGTCCCAGCTCGCCGGTCCCATGTTGCCGACGGCGTTGTTGGAGAAGGCGTAGGGCTCGGTCGGGATGCCGAAAGGGTTGGTATTGAGTTCGCCGTCGCCGTCGACGTCGTGAAAGGCCTTGGCGGCGTAGTCGCCCGCGGGCAGGCCGTCGAAGGTCGCGGTGCGCTCGCCCGCCGCCACGTCCAGCCGCCTCTGGCCGATCGCAGGGCCTCCGGAATACGCCGCCTCTGAATCGTAGAGGACGACCATCACCGCCCCGGTTTCGGCGCCGGTCTCGAAGGTCAGGGAGACGGTGCTGTCGCCGGCGCTTTGCGCAAGGGCGGGTGCGGAGAGGGCGAGCAGGCCAGAGGCGACGGCGAGGGCGAAAAGAGGCAGGCGGGACATGGGCGGGTCTCTCGTGTGAGGAGGACCGACCACCGGACCTCCGACGCCCTGACCGTGCGGGCGTCCGGCGCCGGTCGCCACGCCGGATGCGGGGATCGCCGTCTTTCCTTCGCGAGCGGCGACCGCCGTCCGTTGGCGAAGCGTGAACGCCCGCCTTGGCTCACATCCGCCGGATGCGCCGCTTGAGCAGCCGGTCCGAGAGGGCCTCGGCGTGTTTGAGGGTGAAGGCCAGGGCCGCCAGGTTGCCCCGGCGCGGCCCGACGGTGTCGGCCACCACCGCGCCGCGCTCGCCCAGCCCGACCGGCGCGCCGGTGGTGGTGTCGATGGCGGTCTGGTGCTCGACCTCGGCGTTCAGCTCGGCGCCCATCAGGATGATCTGCACGCTCAGCCAGGTCCACAGCAGGAAGCCCATCATCGCCGCCAGCGGGCCGTAGGAATCGACCTTGACGAAGGTCTGTAGATACCAGCTGAAGCCCGCCGACAGGCCGACGCTCAGCACCGAGGCGAACAGGGCGCCCGGGGTCAGCCAGCGCCAGCGGGCCCGCGCCCGGCAGGGGCCGAAGGCATAGACCACCGTCAGCGAGGCGATGTAGACCAGCAGCAGCATCGGCCACCTGAGCGGCGCCAGATAGGCCCACTCGTCGGCGAGGCCGAAATAGCCCAGCACCAGCGGCACCCCGACCACCATGCCCGCCGCCACCATGATGGCGGCCAGGCCGCTCACCGTGAAGGCCAGGCACAACAGGTTGTAGATGAAGAAATTGCGCCGCTCGACCTCATGGTAGGCGATGTTCAGCCCGTAGAAGAGCACCTTGATCGCGCCATTGGCGGTCCACAGCGACAGGGCCAGGGTCCATGCCAGGGTGAAGGTCAGCTGGGTGTTGGAATTCTCGGCCAGCCGCTGCATCTCGCCGGACAGGAATTCGGCCACGCCCGTCGGCAGGACCGAATATAGGAAATACAGCCGCGCCACCGCGTCGCTCGGATCGGCGAACAGGCCGTAGATGGTCACGAAGGCGGCCAGGGTCGGGAACAGCGACAGCACCACGAAGAAGGTCACCCCGCCGGCGATGAAACCGACCCGGTCGCCGAAATAGGACATGCCGAGACGCCAGAAGATGTCGATCCAGCCGGTGTGAGGAATATGCTCCGGCCGCCGCGCCAGCCGCCCGCGCCCCGGCTCGCTGGCCTCGAAGTCCTCGGGGACCGGCGTCCGCGGCGGCGCGGGGTCGGGCCGCGGCGGGCGCAGCTCCAGACCGTAGCGGTGACCGTGCCGGTAGAGCAGGTGCGCCGCGCCCGCCCCGGCGGCGAGGGCGCCGACCAGGGCGCCGACGACCCCCCACGCGCCGAGCGCGCCCTTTCGTCGAGACCACTTCTGCATCGCGGCCACAACGGCTCCGGTCGGACGGCGTTCCGGCGCCGCGCCGCTTGAAATCCTCGGCCCGGCGGGTCAAGGCCAGCGCATGACCGACGCCCCGACCCTGCTGACCGCCTGGAAGGCCGCCGCCGCCCGCCTCAAGACCGGCCGAATCAACAGCCCCTCGATCGACGCGCGCCTGCTGCTGGAAGTCGCCGCCGGCTGTTCGCGCACCGACATCCTGACCGACCCTTACCGCGCCGTGACGCCGGACCAGCAGACCGCCCTGGACGGCTTCGTCGAGCGCCGCCTGCGCCGCGAGCCGGTGTCGCGCATCCTCGGCCGCAAGGGCTTCTGGAAGATCATGCTGAACGTCACCCCCGACGTGCTCAGCCCACGCCCGGACACCGAGGCCATCCTTGACGTGATCCTGCTGGCCTACCCGCCCAACAAGGCGTTCGAGATGATCGATCTCGGCACCGGCTCGGGCGCCATCCTGCTGGCCACCCTGGCCGAGCGCTTCGGCGCGCGCGGCGTCGGCACCGACATCTCCTTCGAGGCCCTCGCCGTGGCCAAGGAGAACGCGACCAACCTCGAGCTCGACAACCGCGCCACCTTCCTGCGCACCGAATGGGCCGCGGGCTTCGGCGACCACAGCTTCGACGTCGTCGTCTCCAACCCGCCCTACATCCCGTCCGGCGACATCCCCGGCCTCGACCCCGAGGTGCGCGACCACGATCCTCACCTGGCGCTGGACGGCGGGCCGGACGGCCTGCAGGCCTATCGCGAACTGGCGCCGGAGATCAGGCGCATCCTCAAGCCCGGCGGCCTGTTCGCGGTCGAGATCGGCTGGGACCAGGGACCGCAGGTCAAGGCCCTGTTCGAGACCGCGGGCTTCACCGACGTCATCGTCGTCAAGGACCTGTCGGAACGTGACAGGGTGGTCACCAACGGCCCCGATCCGAGGACAAACCCGATTCCGAAGATGTAGGGTCGGGCGATGCGCCCGATCGTCCTCGCTCTCGCCGCCCTCATGTCGACCGCCACGCCGGCGCTTGCCTGCCCCACCGTCGCCGGCGTGGTCCGCACCCACTTCACCGAGCGGCCCGAGCCGCCGCCGGGCTACGCCGTGTACTCGGGACGCTGGACGGCGGGCGCCGAAGCCCCGCCGGCTCCGGGCTGGGGACGGCCGGTCGGCTATCTCACCCAGGCCGGCGGTGAACGTCTCGCCGTCTATTCGGCGGTCAGCTCCTGCCACCACGACTTCCGCCGCGATTTCGGCGAGACGGTGGTGTGGATGGTCGGCCGGCCCCTGATCCACGACGGACGGGTGATCGGGTTCCGGGCCCGGGGCCGGGGCCGCAACGGAACCGCCGACTGGTCCGGGGGGCGCGACGGCTAAGGCGGCCGCGCGAGAACCCTCTTGGAAAGCGCGGCGTCCCGCGCTAAGTCTCTCCTGTCTCCCACCAAAAACGCACGACTTGGACCGCCTCAGGCCCAATCCACGCGCGCTCAGGGCAGTGACGTCAGGCCGGAACGGTCTGGCGGACCACGGGGCGACAACGGATTTCCGATCACATCGTCAGCGGGGATTGGCCCCGCGCGAAGCGGAACGACGAAACGGACGGCGACAGGCTGCATCTCGCAGGCCCGCCCGTCCCCTCACAAAGCACGGTAGCGTCCGATGAGAGATTTCAAGGGCATGAAGCGTCAGCGCGGACGCAACAGGAAGCCCGGCGGCGGCGGCGGCAACGCCAACGCCACCAACCCGAACCGCTCCTGGGACTCCCAGGGTCCGGAGAACATCAAGGTCCGCGGCAACGCCCAGACCGTCTACGAGCGCTACATGCAGCTGGCGCGCGACGCCTCGGCCGGCGGCGACCGCGTCCTGGCCGAGAACTACACCCAGCACGCCGAACACTATTTCCGCGTCCTGCGCGCCCTGCAGCCCTCGCGTCCGGTCAGTGAGATCGCCCAGCGCGAACTGGCCGGCCAGGGCTTCGACATCGATTTCGAGGACGAGACCGGGGCCCAGGCCGCCGCCATCATGGCCGCCGAGAAGGCCGAGGCCGACCGCGTCGCCGCCGCCGAGGCCCGTCAGCGCGAGAACGAAGAGCGCCAGAACGACCGTCAGAACGACCGTCCGGGGGGCGACCAGCCCCGCCGCGAGTGGCGCGACCGCGACGACCAGCCGCGTGAAGCGCGCGCCGAGAGCGAAGCCGCCGCCGGCGAGGGCGGCCGGCGCGAGACCCGCCGCGAACGCTGGGAACGCCGCCAGCAGGAGCGCAACCAGCGCTTCCAGGCCGAGCGCGCCGAGACGGATCCGGGCGCCTCCGCGGCCGACGAAGGCGAATCCCCGGCCGCTGCGGCCGAACGCGAGGCTGAACCCGCCCGCGCCGAACGCCCCCAGCGCGAACGTCGCCCCCGCCGCGAGACCGCCAGCGTCGAGACCGAAGGCGGCGCCGACGACGCGCCGACCGCCCTGCCCGGCTTCCTGACCCGCTCCGCCGCCGCCGCGCCCGCCGCCGAGGGTCCGCCCGAGGGCGGCGAGGCCGAGGCCCCCGCGCCGAAACGCCGCGCCCCCCGCCGCAAGGCCGAGGCGCCCGTCGACGAGGGCTGACGAAGGCTTCCTGTCGGGTGTCGGCGCTTGACGACCCGCGCCCGGACCGGTCCAAGGGGCGTCTGTACGTTTACGGACTCCGCTGAAGCCTCCGGGCGAGGCGGCGGTCCCTGACCTCACGGGAGCGCCGCATGCCTCGCCTGTTCCGGCCATCGGTCCTGACAGCCTTCGCCGCCGTCACCCTGTCCGCCTGCGCCGCGACCCTGCCGCCCCCGCCTCCGCCACCGGTTCCGGACGCCCCCGGGGCCGGGCCGGTGCTGCGCGACTGGCGCACCATCATCACCGCCTCCGACCGGGACCGCTATGACCGGCTCGACTCCGCCTGGTCGCTGGCCCTGCAGCAGGCCCGCCGCCAGCGCGGATCCGGCGACCTCGAGTCGACCGGCGAGCTGATCGACCCTGACGCGGGGCGGCCCTCGGTGATTCCGCCGGCCGGCGACTACCGGTGCCGGACCGTCAAGCTGGGCTCGCAGGGCGGCGAGGACAGCCTCGGCTTCGTCGTCTACAGCTGGTTCGCCTGCCGCATCGAACAGACGCCCGCCGGGCTCAAATTCACCAAGCTGACCGGCAGCCAGCGCCCCTCGGGGCTGTTGTTCCCCGAGAACGACCGGCGCATGGTCATGCTCGGCTCGCTGGCCCTGGCCGACGAGCCGCCGGCCAACTCCTACGGCCAGCGTCCGGACCGCGACCTGGTCGCCGTGCTGGAGCGGATCGGAGAGCGGCGCTGGCGTCTGCTCCTGCCGTGGCCCCAGAACGAGTCCAACCTCGACCTGATCGAACTGGTCCCGGCCGCCTGATCTTGGCCGCCCGCCGCATCGCCGTCGTCGGCGCCGGTCCTGCGGGCCTCGCCGTCGCCCTTATGCTGGCGCGGCAGGGCCGGGACGTGGTGGTGTTCGAACGGTTCGAACAGGCCGGGCCGGTCGGGGCCGGCTTCATGCTTCAGCCGACCGGCCTCGCCGTCCTCGACGCGCTCGACCTGACCCCGGCGGTCGAGGCCATGGCCCAGCCGATCGACCACATTTTCGGCCGCGAGGCGCGCCGCGGCCGGGTCGTGCTCGACGTCCGCTACGCTGATCTTCGCCGCCCGCGTCCGGCGCTGGGCGTCCACCGCGCCGCCCTGTTCGACGTCCTGCACCGCGCCTGTGTCGACGCCGGAGTCGCGATCGAGACCGGCCGCGAGATGGTCGCCGCCGACGCCGGCCGGCTGACCGACGCGCGCGGCGTCTCCACGCCCGCCTTCGATCTGGTCATCGACGCCTCGGGCGCGCGATCGCAGATCGCCGCCGCCCTCGGCGCGCCCGGCCGGCCGCTCGCCTGGGGCGCCCTGTGGGCCACCGCGCCCTGGCCCGGCGCGCCGTTCGATGAGCGCGCCCTGCAGCAGGTCTATCGCGGCGCTTCGAAGATGGTCGGCGTCCTGCCGGTCGGGGCCCGCCCCGGCTCCGGCGACCGGCTCGCCACCTTCTTCTGGAGCCTGAAGACCGCCGATCACCCGAGCTGGCGCGCCGCCGGCCTGGAGCGCTGGAAGGCCGAGGTTCGCGCCCTCTGGCCCGAGACCGCCGCCCTGCTCGATAGCCTGACCGATCCGGATCAGCTGACCCTTGCCCGCTACGGCCATCATACCCTGGCCCGTCCCGTCGCCACGCGGCTGGCCGTCATCGGCGACGCGGCCCATTCGACCAGTCCGCAGCTGGGGCAGGGGGTGAATATGGGCCTGCTGGACGCCTGGACCCTGGCCGAAGCCCTCGCCGGCCACGACGACCTCGCCGCGGCCTTGTCCGCCTACGCCCACGCCCGGCGCTGGCACGTGCGGCTCTATCAGGCGCTCAGCCTCGGCTTCACTCCCTTCTACCAGGCCGACGGGGGCCTCCTGCCGTGGATCCGCGACCATCTTCTCGGCAAGGTCGCCCGACTGCCGCTGTCGCCGCGCCTGCTCGCGGCCACCGTCTCGGGCCTGCTGCTCGATCCGCGCCCGCACTGAACCGGCACGCGCCCGAACCGTTGGCATGGCTCAGCCGAATGGAGTCTTCCCGGATGCGCATCCTCGCCGCCGCCGCGCTCGTCGCCCTGCTGGCCGCCTGCGGCGACAGACCCGCCGAGCCAGAGACCGCGACTCCGGCGCCGCCCGTTCCCGCGACTCCGCCCGCCGCCGATCTCCCGGCCGCCCCGCCGGCCGGCGGCGAACAGGGCGGAACCGCCGACTGGCATGAGGTGGTCTCGGTCGAGGACGCCGCCGCCCTCGGCCGGCTCGGCCAGGCCTGGCGCCTCGCCCGCGCCGAGGCTGAGGACAAGGGGTTCGCCGACCAGGTCGAGGCCCTCGGACCGCTGGTCGACCCCAACGCCGGTCAGGCCGGCCGCCTCCAGCCGCCGCCGGGCGCCTACCGTTGCCGCACCATCAAGCTGGGTTCCAACGGGCCCGGCGGGGTCGGTTATCTCGAATACCCCTTCTTCCGCTGCACCATCGAACTGACCCCCGGCGGCGACCTGATCCTGACCAAGACCACCGGGTCGCAGCGCACCCGCGGCCTGCTCTATCCGGACACAGATCGCCGCCTCGTTTTCGTCGGCGCCCAGGCCTGGGGCATGGATGAGACCGCCTTCCCCCGCTACGGCGACCAGCGCATCCGCGACCAGGTCGGCGTCTTCGAGCGCATCGGCTCCGAGCGCTGGCGGCTCGTCATTCCGTGGCCGAAGGTCGATTCCAAGCTGGAGATCCTCGAACTGGTTCCCTGACCTCGCCTTGACCCCGGCGGTCCCGGCGGCGACGCTGGCGCGAGCGGGACAATCCGCATTCAGTTATCAGGGGCCTCTCATGCGCGGATTCAGCGTCACCATCGGTTCGGTCATCGCCATCGTCGTCGTCGGCGCGCTGGTGCTGATCGGCCTGCCGACCTACAACGTCTATTCCAAGCAGATGCAGGGCAAGGCCGCCTACGAACAGGCCGTTCAGGACCGCCGCATCCGCGTGCTCGAGGCCCAGGCCGCCCTCGACTCGGCCCAACTAACCGCCCAGGCCGAGGTCGCCCGCGCCCGCGGCACGAACGAGGCCAACCGCATCATGGCCGAAAGCCTCGGCGGGCCGGACAACTACCTGCGCTGGTCCTACATCCACATGCTGGAAGAGACCGCCGGCAAGCCGGGCCGCGAGGTCATCTACATCCCCACCGAAGCCGCCATGCCGATCCTCGAGGCCAGCCGCTCGCGTCCGGCGCAGTAGGGCCGGCGGTCAGGCGTCCGCCGGCAGCCAGCGAAAGGCGCGGCGCAGTTCGTCGGCGCCATTGGCCGGATACCAGCGGCCATGGGCGAGGATCACCCGCTCCGGGTTCCAGCCGATCATGGTGTCCACCGCCTCCCTCAGGCGCCGCTTCGGGAAGGTGCGCCGCATGTCGCGGGGCATCTGTCCGTCCGGACTCAGCACACCGCCCAGCCAGGTCAGCGCCCGCATCATCGGGCCGAGCCTGTCGCGCTCGAAATTCTCGATCAGGTCGGTGAGGATCAGCGTGCGGCTCGGCTGGTGCAGGAATTCCACTTCCGTCATGAAGCCGCCCTCGATGGGCAGGGTCAGGATTTCGTCGTCCCACGGATAGCCGCGAGAGCGCTCCAGCGGCCTGTGATCGAAGTCGAGCCGGTCGCCGGCCTGTTCCGCGACGCGCGGCGCCAGCCAGACCTCGGCCGTCTCGAAGCTCCGCTTCCAGTCCGCAGTCCACCAGTAATGGATGCGGTTCGGTCCGATGATCCAGCGCGGCCGGCCCAGCGCCACGACCTCGGCTCGCAGCGCCGGCGTCAGGGCCGTCGGTGAATGAATGAACAGGTCGCCTCCGGCCAGCCGAACCACCGTCATCCTGGTCGGAAACGGCATCTTCAGGCCGGGCGGACCGAAGCGGATGGCAGGACCATCGACCACCCAGACATTTTCGCTGACGGGCTTGAGCGTGTTCAGCGGCGGATAGAGGCCGCGGTCATGAGCGGACATCGTTGGAGACTAGGCCGCCCGGGCGGCGCCCCGCAACCGCTCGCCTATCCCGCCGCCCTACACGCGATCGGCTGCTGGTACAGCACCGTGGCCGGCTCCAGCCGGCGGGCCTCGGCCAGCGCCGCCTCGGCCTCCTCGCAACGGCCGGCGCCGGCCAGGGCGGCGGCGAGGCTGTGGCGGACGGCGCCGATCTCCGGCGCCCCCTG